>DATHCF010000001.1:0-6793 GCA_035319705.1 Acidimicrobiales bacterium
GGCGCAGGCAAGTCCACCACCATCTCCATGCTGTGCACCTTGCTCAGGCCCACCTCCGGCTCGGCTCGGGTCGCCGGCTTCGACGTGGCCACCCAGCAGGCCGAAGTGCGAAAGCGCATCGGCCTCGTCTTCCAGGACACCACCTTGGACGACTACCTCACCGCCGCGGAGAACCTGCGGTTCCATGCCGAGCTCTACGGCGTGCCACACCCCCAGGCCGCCGAGCGTCTCCGCGACGTGCTCGAGATGGTCGGGCTGTGGGAACGGCGCGACGGGCTGGTGCGCACCTTCTCCGGTGGCATGAAGCGCAGGCTGGAGATCGCCCGCGGCCTGCTGCACTCACCGCGGGTGCTGTTCCTGGACGAGCCCACCGTCGGCCTCGACCCTCAGACGCGGGCTCACATCTGGGGCTACATCGAGGACCTGCGCCAGCGCGAGGCCATCACCATGTTCCTCACCACCCACTACATGGACGAGGCCGAGCATTGCGACCGCATCGCCATCATCGACGAAGGGCAGATCGTGGTCATCGACACACCGGAGGCCCTGAAGGCCAGCGTGGGACGCGACCGCGTCCAGCTGCAGACGCCCGACCCGGACGCCGCCATCGCCGCCCTGCAGGACCGCTTCGGCCTGGAGGCGACCATGAGCGAGGGCGAGGTCACGGTTTACGTCGCCGGAGGGGAGGAATTCGTCCCCCGGCTGTTCTCCGAGCTCCGGGTGCCCATCTCGGCGGTCAGCATCGCCCGCCCTACCCTGGACGACGTGTTCATGAACTACACCGGCCGCACCATCCGCGACGCCGAGGCCTCGGCCAGCGAGCGCATGGCCGGATCGGTGTGGATGCGCGCCGCCCGCCGCCGATGAGGCACCGATGAGCCTGACCATGAGGCGCCGATGAGCACGACCACCACCACCAGCGGAGCGCCCGCCCGGCCCCGCGCCGCGCCGGCCCCGGTGCGGGTGGCCGGGGGACGAGTACGCGACGACCTGCGGGCGATCCGGATGGTGTGGAAGCGCGAGCTGATCCGCTTCGGCCGCAACCGGCTGCGCATCATCACCGCCCTGGTCCAGCCGGTGCTGTTCCTGTTCGTGCTGGGCACCGGCCTCTCGTCGCTGGTGTCACGCGGTATCCCCACGAGCGGCGGGGTGAACTTCAAGACGTTCATGTTCCCCGGCGTGGTGGCCATGACCGTGCTGTTCACCGCCATCTTCTCCGCCGTCTCCATCGTGTGGGACCGCGAGTTCGGCTTCCTTCGCGAGATGCTGGTGGCTCCGGTCCGACGGGGCGCCCTGGTGGCCGGCAAGTGCGCCGGCGGGGCCACCGTGGCCACCCTGCAGGCGCTCATCATGTTGGCGCTGGCCGGGCTGGTGGACGTTCCCTACTCCCCGCTGTTGCTGCTCACCCTGGCCGGCGAGATGCTGCTGGCCGCCGTCACCATCACCGCCTTGGGCACCGCTCTGGCCTCGCGCATGGCACAGGTCGAGTCCTTCCAGGTCGTCATGCAGTTCGTCGTGCTTCCGCTGTTCTTCCTTTCCGGCGCCCTCTTCCCCGTGCAGGGGCTGCCGGCGTGGCTCGGCGTGCTCACCCGTCTCGATCCGTTGGCCTACATCGTCGACCCGATGCGCCGGGCGGTGTTCGCCCACGTCCACACCACCCCGCAGATCGCCAAGGTCTTCGGCGCCACCCTCACCTGGGGCTCCTGGCACCTGCCGGTGGGGCTCGAGCTGGGGATCACCGCCGCCTTCGGAGCGGTGATGCTGGCGGTCGCCGTGGTGGCCTTCTCCCGCACGGACTGACCGTCCCTCCGACCGACATGACCGATCGAGCGCTGGTGGTGGTCACCTTCGGCCCCGTGGACGACAAGATGGCCGCCGCCCTCGGGGACCTGGCCGACCTGAGAAGCACCGTGGGCCTGCCCGACGACGAACGTGCCCACCTGGTGGACGAGGCCGACGTCCTGTTCAGCTGGAACTACGCCAAGGAGCTCCGACCCGGGGAGGGGCCGCTCCTCGGCGCACGCTTCGTGCAGCTGATCTCCGCCGGCGCCGACCATCTCGCCTTCGGCCAGCTGCCCCCGCGGGCCGTGGTGGCGAGCAATGTCGGTGCCTATGCCGAGCCGATGGCCGAGCATGTGATGGCCATGACGCTGGCGCTTCTGAAGAACCTGCCCCAGGGTCACGCCAAGCTCGCGTCGGGGGTCTGGGACCAGTCCATGACGAGGCAGCTGTCCGGTTCGGTGTGCGGCGTCCTCGGTTACGGCGGCATCGGCCGCGCCACGGCCCGCCGCATGCGGGCGCTCGGGGCCCGCATCTACGCCGTCAACACGAGCGGCCGGAGCGCCGATCCCGTCGACTTCGTCGGCACGCTCGACCAACTCGACACCGTGCTCGAAGCCGCTGACGTGGTGGTCCTCTGTCTCCCCCTCACCCGGCGGACGAGGGGGCTCATCGGCAAAGACGAGCTCGAGCGCATGAAGCGGGACGCGGTGCTGGTCAACGTGGGCCGTGGTGCTCTCGTCGTGGAGGACGCCCTGTACGACCATCTCCGCCTGCATCCGCAGTTCTCGGCCGGCATCGACACCTGGTGGGGCGAGCCCTTCCGCGGTGGCCGGTTCACGGTGGACCGGCCGTTCTTCGACCTGCCCAACCTCATCGGCTCACCCCACAATTCGGCCCTCGTCCCGGGGGCCCTGGACGAGGCACTGGCGGCGGCGCTGTCCAACATCCGGCGCTTTCTGACCGGCGAGGCGGTCACGGGCGTCGTGCGCGTCGAGGAATACGTGAGCACCTGAACGATCCCGGGGGCCCGCCAGGCGTCGTGCGCGTCGAGGAACACGTGAGCACTCGAACGATCTCGGGCCCGCCAGGCGCCGATGGTGGACGAGAACAGTGAGAAAGCGCCTGGCCGGGGGTACAGTCGAACGAGCCGATTGGAGGCTCGAGTGGCCGCCCGAACCGTAGGTCTGCCACCTCCCGATCCGAACAGCCCACTTCCGAGCAACGTGGTCCAGACGCAAGACCCCCGCTACCACCCAGACCGGCCCTTCTCGGGCGCAACCCGGCACGTGTCGATGAGTGGCCTTCCGGTCGGGCTGACGCTGCGCGTCGACGAGTACCTCACCAATCTCAACCAGGAGATCGGAATGATCCGCCTCGATCGGCGTCCCACCTCCTCAGGGCCCCGCGGCGCGCCGTGCGTCGACATCGTGGACCGGGTGCTGTCGGTCTTCTCCGACGTCCGTGGCGAGATCCGGCGCCGGGCGGAAGAGGCCTTCGACCGGGGCGAGAACTCCTTCGCCATCTCCGGGCGGGTGCCGGTGGAAAGCGGCCAAGCGGCGAGTGCCCTCGTCGATGCGTTGCAGGAGATCCAGCTGCTGTCGGCCAATGGGGGCATCCTTCTCCCGCCCCTGCAGCCCGAGGCGGCCGAGTTCTTCTACGTCTTCCTGGAGGAGGTCGCCCGGCAGGTCGAGGGTGGGTCGGCGCCCGGCGCCACGCCGACGTCGCGCCCCCCCAACGAGCCGCTGCAGCTCCAAGGACCGCACATCGAGCATCTCGCCGATGCGCCGGCACGGGCCGACAGCGACGGCGGGACTTCCCGTCGGGCCGCCGAGCCCTTCACCCGCGACGTCGCCAGCGCCGGTGCGGCACGCCGGTTCGTGACGGACATGCTGCGCTCGTGGGGATTGGGCGACGTAGCCCAACAAGCCGAGCTGCCGACAGCCGAGCTGGTGGCCAACGCACTGTTGCACAGCGCCGAGGAGTTCCTCGTGGTGGTGCGCGCCGGTGCGCATTCGGTCACCGTGGAAGTCCACGACTGCGAACGGTCACTGCCGTCGGTTCGCCGCCGCGGCAACGAGGCCGATTCCGGCCGGGGACTTCTCCTCGTCGATGCGACGGTCGACCGATGGGGCTTCGACGAGCGAAGTGAGCTCGCCAAGCGTGTCTGGTTCGAGCTCAGCCTGCCGGCGCACGAGAGCCAGGGCGGCTTACCCGGCACCAGCTGACCTGGCACCAGCTGAGCAGCACCAGCTGAGCAGCACCGCCGGCCCCATGGCCCGAGCCGGAACCGGCGGCCGCTGACCGGACCTTTTTTGCAGACAAAGGGCCAACAAATCCGGGCCCGCTCACCCGGTAACCGTGCGTAATCCCTGCGTACGGGCCACAAACGGTGGCCCAACGCCGGCTCTTGCCCCGTCAAGGGGGAGCCGCAGCAGCCGATAACCAGGGCATGGCCCCGTTACGGCGGGCGGGCCCCGTCATTCTGAGCGTCCTGTTGGTGGTCACGACCGGAGCGCTGGGACTCGTGCTGACGGCGCGCGCCAACACCAAGGCGGAGAGCCTGCTCATCCAGGACCGCACCACCTTGCAGAACACCCTCGGGGGGCTGGGCAAGCAGTACGTGCTCTTCAGCCTGAAGGAGGGCCTCGACTACGCCTCCACCGGAACCTGGCAGCTGACACCAAACAGCGCGGCTGACGAAGCACGTCTCGAGTCGTTCGTGCAGAACGCCACCTTCCTCAACTACGGCGCCGCAGTGGTGACGTTGAGCGCACAGGTGCTCGACACCTACACGGCGGGACCCGGACTGCCTTCGCCATCCAACGCGGGCTTCAAGCCCATGGAAGACGAGCTGCTGGCGGGACAGCCCGACGTGTCCTCGGTGATGAAGGTCGGCCACGTCCCGGTGGTGGCCATGGCGGTACCGATCATGGTGGGAGGTCAGACCAAGGCCCTGTTCGTCGGCTTCATGGACACCGCCCACTCCGCCTTGGAGACCTACGTCGAGCAGCTCCACTACGGGAAGACGGGCCACGGGTACGTCGTCGATTCCGCCGGCGTGGTGGTCGCCGGTCCGTCAGCGGCGGACATCGGCATGAACCTCGGCCAGCCGGCTGCGGTAGCCGGGGCTGCCAAGGGCCACGGGGGCAACTACCAAAGCGCCACCACCGGTGACGAGGTGAGCTACGCGCCGCTCGGGGTTGGCGGCTGGGAGGGCGTCACCGTCGAGAGCGCTTCGGAGTTCTTCGGTCCCATCCGCTCCAACACCCTCCACATCGGCCTGGCCGTGCTCGGTCTGCTGGCGCTGGCTTCGGCGCTGATCCTCGTCCTCGGATACCGCCAGGAAACCGTCCGCCGCCGATACCAGGAGCTGCTGGCCCACCAGGCCTACCACGACTCGCTCACCGGGCTGGCTAACCGGACGCTGCTCAACAGCCGGCTCAACCAGGCCACGTCCCGGGCGCGGCGCCAGCAACGCGGCCTGGCCCTGCTCTATATGGACCTCGACGGCTTCAAACCGGTCAACGACCGCGCCGGCCACGACGTCGGCGACGAGCTCCTGGTGGCGGTGAGCGCCCGCCTGGTCCGCAGCGTGAGGTCCGAGGACACCGTGGCCCGGGTGGGCGGGGACGAATTCGCCATTCTCATGGAGGACGTCGACAACCCGGCTGCGGCCCGTGTGGCGGCCGAGCGCATCGTGGGCGCTGTGGGGCGTCCCTACGTGGTGCGCGGACACGAGATCCTCGTCAGCGCCAGCGTCGGGATCGCCTACAGCCCGCGCGGCGAGGAGGACGGCGAATGCCTCATGCGCGACGCCGATCTGGCCATGTACCGGGCCAAGGATGCCGGAAAGAGCGGCTACGTGTTCGTCGACGAGCACCCCTCGGTGCCGGTTCTCTGATTCTCTGATCTCTCTGATCGCCCGGTCGCCTGATCCTCTGATCTGTCTGATCGGCTGATCCGCTGATCCGCTGATCGTCTGTCGTCAGGCGCGGCCTTCGTAGACGAGGGCGCGCCAGTCACCGGTGAGCGCGATGCCGCTCAACGCCGTGCCGGCGGCGAGCAGCCACCGCAGCTGGCTCTGGTGGTCGGTGCCCGCCGGGGTCCGCACCACCAACCCGCGCCGGGGATGGTCCTGCACCCAGCGCCATCCCTGGGGCAGGGCCAGCCCCATCGAGGCCAGCCGGGGCACCAGCTTGGGGCCGGTGGCGTGCTGGATGCCGAGAGAGTCGGGCTCGATGCCATGACGCCCGGCGTGCCCGGCCACCCAGGTGCACACCGGGACCTCGTGGACGGCCGACGAGAAGATGAGGCCGAGCGGCGTCGGGGGCGGCGGAGCGTCCTCCTCGCGGATGCCGGGCTGCAGGTTGACCCAGCCGCGATGCGCAGAGCCGAGCCGGTCCATGTGGGCCAGGACCATGCTCGGATCCTCGGGGCGGAATTCGAACTCGACCGAAGGGCGGGCCACGGCCCGTCAACCGGAGCGCAGCGGCGGGCCGTCGAAGCGGTCGACCGTGGTGAACTCCTCGACCGCCAGCCGGCGAAGCCGCGTCGGCTGTTTCACCGGCCGTCCCAGCGCCACCAGCGCCGCCACGGCGTAGTCGTCGGGCACCGACAGCAAGCGGCGCACGGCGGCCTCTTCGGCCACCACCATGGTAGTGACCACCCCGCCCAATCCCTCCGCCCGCGCCGCCAGCAGCACGCTCCACACGAAGGGGTAGACGGACGCCCCTCCCACCAGTGTGTAGCGATCCAGGTCGCGATCCACCGCCGCCAGCCGACTCAGGTCCGCCAGGACCACGAGGAGCACCGGGACGGTGTGGAGGTGCTCGGCGAAGCCGCCGGGGCCCTGGGCGGCAGCGGCCGCGATGGCCGGCGCCTCCGACATGGCCCGCTCCTCGGCCTTGCGGTCGGTCAGCGGCGCCCACGGTGTGAGCCCGGCCGACGACATGGCCAGGTAGGGATACCAGCCTCGCAGGTACAGATCCCGGAGTTCGCGCCGTGACTCCAG
>DATHCF010000002.1:0-29926 GCA_035319705.1 Acidimicrobiales bacterium
GGCCAGGGCTGCGGAAGAGGCGTTGGCGGCCGTTGTGGAGCACCCGAACGAACTGGTGCGCGACCAGTACCTCATGTTGGTGGCGGACCGGTGCCGTCTGGACCCGGCGATGCTCCGCCCGGTTGCCGCCCGGCTGCTCGAAAGCCCACGTGAGATGCACGACCGCCGCCATCGCGGGCCCGAGGGATCGGCGAAGCCGACTCAGCATGCCGGCGCCGTCGCGCTCCGCAAGGCGCCGGCCCCGTCCACCGAGGCACAGCGCCCGGGCCTGGAGGCACTGCGGTTGGCCGTGCACCGGCCGGATTCGGTGGCCGCCCGGCTCGAGCCGTTCGTCTTCCTCGATCCCCTCCAGCGTCACGCCTTCGAGATCCTGGCCGAGACCGAGGACCTCCAGCAGGCACTGGACCTGGCCGAGGAGCGGGATCCAGAGCTGGCCGGCCTGCTACGACGATTGATGGTCGAGGAACCAACCGCAGATGCCGATGATGTCGTGGTGCAGTTGGTGCGCATCGCCTCCCGCCGGGCGCTGGCGGACGTCGAAACAGAAGCACGCTTGTCGCCGGACGCCATCGAGAGGTTGGCGCCGGTCATCGCGCAGGTGCGTGCGGACCTGGACGATCTCGACGAGGCGACCGGCGGCATCATCGCCGCCGACCGATTGCTAGCCTGGCTGTCGGAGCGCCACGGGGAGAGTGGATGACCGAGGGGCATTGGCAGGGCGGCTCACTACGGCCTGCACCTGAGGGGATCGCGGTCGAGGACTTCGAACGACTGCTGGCATCCGGGCGTCAACGCGGCTACCTCACACAGGCCGACCTCATCCTGGTGCTGCAGGCGGTCGACTTGTCGCCGGAGCTCATCGAGGACGTGCTGGATCGCGTCCGCGCCGAGGGCATCGAGTACCTGGAGGAGCCGAGCCGCGAGGTGGCACCGGTCGAGCTCTCCGAAGCGGTGGCCGAAGCGGTGGCCGAAGGAGTGGTGGACGCCCTCGCCGTCGAGCTCGACGTGGACGAGGAGCCGGGCATGACGAGCAAGCGGACCGGGCTGGGGCGGCTCCGGCGTCGTCCGGGCGGCGAGGAACCGGTCGACGAGTTGATGGCTCGTCAATCACCGCGTCTCGGCCGGTCGAGGGTGAGTTCCTACAGCTCGGCCGAGCACGGGGGCGCGTCGGCAGATCCCGTGCACACCTATCTGAAGGAGATCGGCAAGGTGCCGCTCCTCACCGCCGAGCTCGAGGTCGAACTGGCCAAGCGGATCGAAGCGGGAGCTCTGGCCGCCAACGAGCTGGAGGTGCGCCAGTCGCGCGACGACCCGGCCAAAGCCGACGATCGCACCCCGCTCCAGCGCCAGGTCCGCCGCGGCCAGCAGGCCAAAGAGGCCTTGATCGAGGCCAATTTGCGCTTGGTGGTGTCCATCGCCAAGCGCTACCGCAATCGAGGGCTCGCTTTCCTCGACCTCATCCAAGAGGGGAACCTCGGCCTCATGCGGGCGGTGGAGAAGTTCGACTACACCAAGGGCTTCAAGTTCTCCACCTACGCCACCTGGTGGATCCGTCAGGCCATCACCCGGGCTCTGGCCGACCAGGGCCGTACCATTCGCATCCCCGTCCACATGGTCGAGACCATCAACAAGGTGGTGCGGGTGCAACGCCAGCTGTTGCAAGAGTTCGGCCGGGAGCCCACCGTGGAGGAGATCGCCGGCCGCGTCGAGTTCACCATCGAACGTGTCCGGGAGATCCAGCGGATAAACCAGGACACGGTCTCGCTCGAGCAGCCCATGGGCGAAGAGGAGGACTTCTCCCTGTCGGACCTGATCGAGGACCAGGGCGCCGAGGTCCCCGACGATGCCGCCACTCGGTCCATGCTCCACGAGGCGGTCCGCGATGCGCTCGCCACGCTGCCAAAACGCGAGCGTGAGGTCATGGAGTTGCGCTTCGGACTGGAGGACGGACGGGTTCGCACCCTGGAGGAGGTCGGCAAGGCCTTCGGGGTGACCCGGGAACGGATACGGCAGATCGAGGCCAAGACCTTGGCCAAGCTGCGCCATCCGAACGCGGCGAGGCCATTGCGAGACTTTCTCGACGAAGCTTGAGAAGACTCGGGACCGAGGCGACCGCTGCTAACCTCTCCGATCCGCAGTCAATCTGGCGGTCCGGGGTAGCTCAACAGGCAGAGCAAGCGGCTGTTAACCGTTAGGTTGAGAGTTCGAGTCTCTCCCCCGGAGCTTTCGAAGAGCTCACCGGTAGGCAACATCACGCTCGTGGCAGAAAGTCATGAGCTCGGCGGCCTGATACGCGCGGCGTCATGTACCCTCCGCTCGAGGGGCCGTAGCTCAGTGGTCAGAGCAGGGGACTCATAATCCCTGGGTCGCAGGTTCGATCCCTGCCGGCCCCACCTGAATACCCAGGTGAGATGCCAGGCAGGTTGGAGGGACCGATGTTGGAGGGGCCGATGAGCCGCTATGCAGTTGTGATCGAGCGGGCAGACGGCAATCTGTCGGCCTATGTCCCGGACCTTCCCGGGTGTGTCGCCACCGGCCGCACAGAGGAGGACGTGCGGGCCAACATCACCGAGGCCGTCACCCTGCACCTGGAATCGCTGCGCCGGCACGGCGTCCCGGTACCTCCACCCTCGGCTACTACGTAGACGTGCCGGTGAAGAGGGCGAGCTGAGTCTGTCGTCGCGCCTATTGCATTGGCCGGTGGAACACGATCAGATGAGAACCCTCACTTCGGTTCCTGCCGTCGTCGACGAACCCAGGAGGTCGACATGAAGAACATCGGGGAGAGGAGCAATGTCATCCCGCTCCTGTCGGGTGCCGAGGCCGAGACGGAGGCGATGCAGGCCGCTGAGCAGGCCCGGGAGGCGGCCCTTCGGGCGGCAGACGACGTAGCGGCCGCGGAACTGGCTCGCTCCGAGCTGATCCACCGGGCGACGGTCGCTCGCGCCGACATCATCCGGGCTGCGACGGTGGCCCGCGCCGAGGCGCTGAAAGAGCTGACCCAGCGTCATGACATGGAGCTCAGAGAGGCGGAGGCGGCGCGCGCCGAGGCCTTCAGGAACGCCGAGGAGCGCTACGGCAGCTCGTTGCAGCGGGCTGAGACCGTGGCGGCCCGGGCAGTGGAGCAGGCCTACCAGGACGAGTTGGATGTCGCACAGAAGGCACACGAGGAGGCGCTGCGGGCGGCGGAGGCGGCTGCGAGGAGCGCATCGGAGCGGGCCCAGGCGATCAAGCAGGCGGGGGCCCTTCGGGCGGAGTCGATCTATCGGGCCGGGATCGAGCGGGCGACCAGCCTGAAGGAGGCGGTCAACTTGTACGGCGAGGCCGTCACGAACGCCTCGAGAGTGCGCGCCGGACAGCTGCAAGCGGCGCTTCACGACCATGACGAGGCCATTTCGCGGGCGACCACGGTGTTCGAGGAGGCCTTCCGGGCGGGCGACGAGCTCGTGGCTGCCGGTGCTGTGGGGGCGTCGTCGCCCTCGGACGGCGAGGCCGGGGACGTGCACGGACAGCACGGCGAGCCCGAGGAGACATCCACCAAAACCGCCGGCTGATCACCCTCGCCTCACGGTCGGAAGGGCGCATCCGGGGCGACTCCTTCGTCGCCGGTTCGGATTGAGCCTCGACCTCGAACGCGGCACGTTTGGGCCGGTGTGCGGCGATGTCGAGTCGGCGGGTATCGCCGTCAGCGTGTCCTGAGAGCACCCGTTCAGGGCAACCACGACACCTTGCCCTTGAGCACGACGTATCCGACCAGGGCGCCGGCGTCGATCAGGCTGTGGGCCAGCACCAGCCGGCCGAGACGGCCCTGTCGCTGGTACAGGCGCCCGAAGATGAGTCCCATCACCAGGTTGCCCACGAATCCCCCGACTCCCTGATAGAGGTGATAGGAGCCACGCAGCAGCGCGCTGGTGGCCAATGACCGGTTCTCCCGCCATCCGATCTGCTGCAGACGGTGAAGCAGGTACCCGCAGATGACCACCTCCTCGAGCAGCCCGTACTGCACGGCGGCCAGCAGCAGGACCGGGATCCTCCACCACGTCGGTGGAAGGTTGGTGGGCACTACCTTGAGGTCCAGCCCGCCGTAGAAGGAGCCGATGTACAGCGCCAGCCCGGCCCCGCCGACGACTGCCGCCAGCGCCGCTCCCCAGACCACCTCGCGTCCGGGCTTCTTGGCGTCGAGACCTATGGACTCGGCAGACTCGCCTCCTCGGCCCAAGAGGTAGACCACGAGGACCACCGGAACCAGGGCCACGGCGATGCCCAGCAGTTGGTACAACAGGTTCAGCGTCGAGTTGGCCGTCACCGAGGCGTTGATGACCGCCGTCTGCTGGCGCAACGCCCGGCCCGACGACACGTCCTGCGCCAGGTCGAGGACGGCGTACAAGGCGGAAGCGCCCAGCGAGAGGGCGAGAACGATCCAGACCTCTACCGAAAGTGTCCGCCGGTCCGGGACCACGTCCCTCGGCACCGACGCCGTAGCCACGAGCCGACGATAGCGGTCGGCGCCCTCAGTAGATCCACACGGTGGTGCCGATGGGCATGACGTTGTTCGCCCATATCCACTCGATGGCCTCGTCGCTCACCCGGACACAGCCGTGGGACACCGGCTCGGCGGGGACGTAGCTGTCGCCATGGATGGCGAAGCCCTCGTAGAAGAACTTGGGCATCCACAGCTCGCCGAGCGAGTCGACGACCATGCCGTCCACCTGGCGGAAGATGCTGAAGTGGCCGGTTGGCGTCTCGGCCAGCGCCGTCACGCCGTCGTCGGTGTACCAGTAGCCGCCGCCGGTGGAGGTGTTGAGCGTGTACTTGAGCTGGCCGTTGTCCACGATCATGAGCAGGTCGTCGTGGAGGTCCACCTCCACCACGTAGCCCGACGTGCTCTGCGGGACGGGGACCACCCCCTTGGCCAGCGCCGCCTCGGTGACCGGGCCCACGATCCCGTCTCTGCCGATGCCGGCTGCCTTCTGCAGGGCGTACACCGCCTGCTCGGTGGCGTCCCCGAAGGTGCCGTCCGGCGTTCCGAGCCAGTAGCCGAGCGCACTGAGCCGCTGCTGCAGGGCCAGCACGGCCGGGCCGCTCGAGCCTTCGGACAGGTACGAAGAGGCCGGGCTGGTGGTGGTCGTGGTGGGGCCCGTGGTCGTGGTGGGGCCCGTGGTCGGCGCGGACCGGGGCGCGATGGTCGTGGTCGGCAGCGTGAGATGACGGCTCGGGGCAGGGGTGGAGCAGGCGGTCAACCCCAGGGCCATGGCGAAAGTGCCCGCCAGCAGCACCGCCCTCCGCTGCGGAGCCGTCCGCTCTCCCCGGCATGCCGACAAAGACCGGGCCATGTATCAACAGTGCGAGATATCGGCGATCTCCTCAAGATCCGTACGTCACGACCCGCGGTCCTTAGCCCTGTGGGTCTGCGGTCAGCTCCGACGCTCGCCTGCGGCGGCCAGCCCCATCTTCCATGCCGCTTCCCGCAGCTCCTCCCGGGCGGCCGGGTGGGCCACCTGCTCGGTGATGAGCCGGGCCTGTGCCCGCTGGCTGCGTCCGAAGATGTGGGCGCAGCCCTGCTCGGAGACGATGGCCGAGTGCTGGAACGACGTGACGGGGCTCGTCAGGGCGGGAACCACCGTCGACGACGCCGTCTTCGCATGCCACGAGGGCAGGGCGATCACGGCCCGGCCACCCCGGGCGTGCATGGCGCCCACGGTGAAGTCGCTCTGCCCGCCGAACCCGGAGTAGATGCGCCCGTTCACGTAGCTGGCATTGGCCTGTGCATACAGATCGACCTGTAGGGCGCCATTGATGGAGACCATGGCCGGCTGGCGGCCGATCATGCTCGGGTCGTTCGTCGTCTCGGTCCGCGTCATGCGGACCCGCGGGTTCTGGTCGACCCACCGGTAGAGCTCCGCTGAGCCGAACAGGAAAGAAGCCACGATGGGACGGGCGCGGTCGGTGGCGCCTCGCTGTTCCAACCCGAGGATCCCGTCACTGAACATCTCCGACCACACCGCCAGGTCCCGGCGCTTGGTCAGGGCGCCGAGGGTGCAGTCGGGGATGGATCCGATCCCCGTCTGCAGAGTCGCCCCGTCCTCGACCAGTTCTGCTACTTGTTGGCCGATGGCGCGGTCCACGTCGGATGGTTCGTGAGCAGACGGCGAGGGGAGTTCCTCGTCCACCTCGATGGCGAGGTCCACGTCGTCGACACCGATCTCGCCATCGCCGAAGGTGTATGGCATGTGGGGGTTGACCTGTGCCACCACCAGGCCACCTTGCGATCGGACGTGCTCGACCGCCGCCACCAGGATGTTGACCTCGATGCCCAGGGAGACCTTCCCCGAACGGGGAGGCGAGGTGTGCAGCAGCACGACGTCGGGGGGCCGGGACCTGGCGAACAGCGCCGGCACCAGCGAGAGGCGCATGGGCAGGTAGTCGAGACGGGCGCCGGCGGAGCGCATGGCCGGCCCCACGAAGGGCGTCTCGAGGACCACGTCGTCGCGACATGGCACCGTGCCCTGGGCGTTCAGCATGAACAGCCGATAGCTCTCGGTGGTGGCGTCGAACAGGTCGATCAGCCGCTTGGGCGTGGCGAAGTTCCCGCTGGCCACCACCCGCGGCTCGGCCGCCTCGGAGCGCCCCAGCTCGCGCACCAACTGCTCTTCGGAGACGATACGCATGGTCAAGACCCGCCCACGGCCGGGAGGAACTCTCAGTTTTCCTCTGGGAGTACGGATACCCCGCTCTCGGAGACAAGCGTCCTGGTACTTCTGTTCAGTGTCTCACCCCTGAAGAATCGCGGGCTCAGGAACCGCATGACGACCATGAAGAGCACGCCGACCAGGGCCGAGGCGAGGAAGATGAGGAACACGCCGCCCACGTCCGAGTGCGGGGGGAAGGGGAGATGCCAGTGGGTGTAGCTCACGGCCTGGACGTTGTCGAAGTTCCAGGTCTCCCACAGGACATAGCCCATGAAGAACCACAGGATCACTCCACCGAGGACCGGAAGGATCCCCTTCATCCACAGGCTGCGCCGGCTCTGGCGGAGCTCCTTGCGGTAGTACCAGCCGGATGTGAAGCCGGTGAGCCCGTAGTAGAAGGCGATCCAGACACCGATGGCCTCCACCGAGTCGGGGATCAGGTAACCGCCGGCCAGCTGGTTGAAGACGATGTAGAGCACAATGGAGATCGCGCCCATGGTCCACGTCGATACGGTAGGCGTGAGGTAACGCTTGTGCACCCGACCGAAGGCGTCGGGAAGGGACTTGTAGATCCCCATGGACAGGGTGGTGCGGGCGGTGGGCAGGATCGTGGTCTGGGTCGAGGCGGTGGCCGAGCTGATGATCATGAGGACGAGGAGCTTGACGCCCACCGTTCCGTACCAGGCGTGACCGAACACGGCGGTGCCGAGGGCGGAGAAGATGTTGAAGTAGTGGGCGGGATTGGCGAGCCCGATGCCGGTCTTGCCCACCCCGGCGAAAGCCTGGGCGGCGAAGGTCACCACGAAGTAGATGATGAGGAGCAGAACGGTCGAGGTGATGGCGGCCAGACCGGGGTTGCGGTTCTGGTCCTCGGTCTCCTCGTTGATGGAGACCGAGGTGTCCCACCCCCAGTAGATGAAGAGCATCAGCACCAGGCCGACGATGAGCTTCGACAACGAAGGAGCCCGCAACGGGTTCAGCCACTCCAGGCTCGGGACCAGATGGCCGGCCGGAGCGTGGCCGGACCCCTCCCGTACCAGCGCCACCACGGCGAACAGGGCGAGGGCGAGCACCTCCACGGAGAGGAGAATCCGCTGCATCCGGGCGGAGAGCTCGATGCCCAGGTAGCAGGCGTAGGTGAGGAGGACGATGAACAGGACGCCCACGAGCAGCACCCACTCGCTGGTCGGCTTGTTGCCGATCCCATGGGCTCCGAACAGCGAGAAGGAGTACTGCCCGGCCACCTGGGCCAGGCTGGCCATCACCAGGATGTCGGAGGCGACGATCGCCCATCCACCCATCCATCCCACCCACGGCCCGAAGGTCCGGGTTCCCCATGTGAAAGTGGTGCCGCAGTCGGGGTCCGCCTTGTTGAGCTCGCTGTAGCCGATCGAGACGAGGAGCATGGGGATGAAGGCGAGGACTACGACGACCGGTGAGATCACGCCGACCGCCGCGGCGATGAGCCCGAGAGTGGCGGCCAGGCTGTAGGCCGGGGCGGTGGAAGCCACCCCGATGACGATGTTGGACACCAGGGTGAGGGCCCCGGACTTGAGCCCCTTTTCGGCTACGGACTCGCCCGGAGTCGCAGTGTCGGGTAGCGGCTCCGGCGACGCACTCGGCAGCGGCTGAACAGCCATTTGCCTCACTGTGGGCCGGGCCGCGCACGTCCGCCCAGGGTCCAAAGTCTCCGGCGCACTCCGAACGAGTCCTTCGGCCCTGTCTCGGCGACCGGACGTGTCGAAGCTGGATAGTGGGCTCCGTCGACGAAAACGGAACAAGGCCCCCGGTTCGTGGAGGTCGTTATGCGCGTACTTGTCATCGGATCCGGTGGAGTGGGCTCGGCCGTCGCCGCCACTGCCGCCAAGTGGGGACTCTTCGAGACGGTGGTTATGAGCGACTACGACCTCGACCGCGCCAAGCGGGCCGCCGGTGCCGCCGACCGGTTCGCGGCTTTCGCCCTCGACGCCCGTGACCAGGCCGCCATCGCCGAGCTCGTCCGCAGCCAGCGGATCGACGCCGTGCTCAACGCCGTCGACCCGCGCTTCGTCATGCCCATCTTCCGGGCCTGCCTGCAGGCCGGGGCCACCTACCTGGACATGGCCATGTCGCTGTCGCGGCCCGATCCCACCGACCCCTATCACAAGCCGGGAGTGAAGCTCGGTGACGAGCAGTTCGCCCTCGACGAGCAGTGGGAGCACCACGAGCTGCTGGCGCTGTGCGGCATGGGCGTGGAGCCGGGGCTGGCCGACGTCTTCGCCCGCTACGCCTCCGACCACCTGTTCTCTTCCATCGACGAGATCGGGGTGCGCGACGGGGCCAACCTGGTGGTGGCGGGCTACGACTTCGCCCCCAATTTCTCCATCTGGACCACCATCGAGGAGTGCCTCAATCCGCCCGTGATCTGGGAGCGGAGCAGGCGGTGGTACACCACCGAGCCGTTTAGCGAGCCGGAGATGTTCAGCTTCCCGGAGGGCATCGGGCCGATCGAGTGCGTGAACGTCGAGCACGAAGAGGTCCTCCTCGTGCCCCGCTGGATCGACGCCGGGCGGGTGACGTTCAAGTACGGCCTGGGCGAGGAGTTCATCGGCGTCCTCCAGACGCTGCACAAGCTGAACCTCGATGGCACCGCTCCGGTGCACGTCGAGGGCGGCGACGTCTCCCCACGCGACGTGGTGGCGGCCTGCCTGCCCGACCCGGCCACCCTGGGGGACCGCATGAGCGGTCTCACCTGCGCCGGCACGTGGGTGCGGGGCATGGGGACCGACGGCAGGCCGCGGGAGGTCTACCTCCATCACGTGGTCGACAACGCCTATTCGATGGCCGAGTACGGCTGCCAGTCGGTGGTGTGGCAGACGGCCATCAACCCCATCGTGGCCCTCGAGCTGTTGGAGTCGGGGGTGTGGTCGGGCTGTGGCGTCCTCGGCCCCGAGGCACTGCCCGCCGACCCCTTCCTGGAGCTGCTCAACGGTCACGGTGCCCCCTGGGCCATCGAGGAGCGCATCCCGGCCCACGTGTGATCCAGGTCCCCGGACGACGTCACTGAGAAGGAGCTCGCCATGGCCGAACCCCCGTCCGCCGTTTCCAACTTCGTCGACGGGGCGTCGGTCCCCGCCAAGGACGGTTTGGTCTACGACCTCGTCGATCCGGCGACGGGGGAGGTGTACGCCACCGCTCCCCGTTCCCAGGCCCCGGACGTGGAAGCCGCCCTGGCCGCTGCCGCTTCGGCCTTCGTCAGCTGGTCCAGGACGACGCCGTCGGCCCGGAGCCGGGCGCTGCTGCGCTTCGCCGACGCGCTGGAGGCGCGCGCCGAGGAGCTGATCGACATCGAGTGCCGCAACACCGGCAAGCCAAGGGCGTTGACCGGGTCCGAGGAGATCCCGCCGGTACTGGACCAGATCCGGTTCTTCGCCGGCGCCTGCCGGCTGCTCGAGGGCCGGGCCGCCGGCGAGTACATGGAGGGCTTCACCTCGTTCGTCCGCCGTGAGCCGGTCGGGGTGTGTGCCCAGGTGACGCCCTGGAACTACCCCATGATGATGGCCGTCTGGAAGTTCGTACCGGCCGTCGCCGCCGGCAACACCGTCGTGCTCAAGCCGGCGCACACCACGCCGGCCAGCACGGTGTTCCTGGCCGAGGTGGCTGCGGAGTTCCTGCCGCCCGGGGTGTTCAACGTGGTGTGCGGGCAGAATCGGGAGATGGGACCGGCCCTGCTCGGGAGCCCGATCCCGCGCATGGTGTCCATCACCGGCAGCGTCCGCGCCGGACGTCAGATCGCCGAGGCGGCGGCAGCCGACCTGAAGCGGGTGCATCTCGAGCTCGGGGGCAAGGCGCCAGTGGTGGTGTTCGCCGACGCCGACGTCGACTCGACGGCCGAGGGCATCGCCGTCGCCGGGTTCTTCAACGCCGGCCAGGACTGCACGGCGGCCACCCGGGTGCTGGTGCAGGCCGAGCTTCACGACGAGCTGGTGTCGGCCCTCGTCGAAGCGGCCAGGCGCCGCACGGTGGGCGGGCCCGACGACGGGGCGGACCTCGGCCCGCTCAACAGTGCCGTCCAGCTCGAGCGGGTCGCCGGGTACATCGAACGGCTCCCGGCACACGCCCGGGTCCGCACCGGCGGGAAGCGAATCGGCGAGCGCGGCTACTTCTTCGAGCCGACGGTGGTGACCGACGTCGATCAGCACGACGAGATCGTCCAGGAGGAGGTGTTCGGACCGGTGATCACCGTGCAGCGGTTCGCCGACGAGGAGCAGGCGCTGCAGTTGGCCAACGACGTCGAGTACGGGCTCGCCTCATCGGTGTGGACCCGCGACCACGCCACCGCCATGCGGGTGGCAGCCGGCCTCGACTTCGGGTGTGTGTGGGTCAACACCCACATCCCTCTGGTGGCCGAGATGCCCCACGGCGGCTTCAAGCACTCCGGCTATGGTAAAGACCTGTCCATTTACGGGTTGGAGGACTACACCCGCATCAAGCACGTGATGAGCGCCGTCGCCTCGTAAACGACCGTCGCCTGGTAAACGATGGGTGGATCGGACTTGGCACAGCAGTGGGGTCCGCTTTGAGCACGGGTCGGCCGGCCGTGCCCTCGGACCGGCGGATCGTCACCGACGTCCCCGGCCCGCGCTCGCTGGAATTGGCGGCTCGCCGGGCGCTGGCCGTTCCCGCCGCCGTGGGCACCACCCTGCCGGTGTACGTGCAGCGTGCCGCCGACGGGCTGCTCGAGGACGTCGACGGCAACTGCTTCGTCGACCTCGGTTCGGGCATCTCGGTGACCAACGTCGGCAACAGCGCCCCCGAGGTGGTGGCCGCCGTGGCGGAGCAGTTGCCGCGCTTCACCCACACCTGCTTCCAGGTCACCCCCTACGAGGGGTACGTGGCTGTGTGCGAGCGGCTCAATGCGCTCACCCCCGGACACCACGCCAAACGCTCGCTGCTGGTCAACTCGGGCGCCGAGGCGGTGGAGAATGCCGTGAAGATCGCCCGCTACGCCACCAGGCGCCAGGCCGTGGTCGCCTTCGACCACGGGTTCCACGGTCGCACCCTGCTGGCCATGAGCCTCACCGGCAAGGCCATGCCCTACAAGCACGGCTTCGGGCCCTTCGCCCCTGAGGTGTACCGGGCGCCCTACTCCGATCCCTTCCGTCATACCGGCCGGCTCGAGGACACCATCAGCTGGATCGAGACGATGGTGGCGCCCGAGGACATCGCCTGTGTCGTGGTCGAGCCCATCTGCGGGGAGGGCGGGTTCGTCGTCCCCGAGCCGGGCTGGCTGTCCGGTCTTGCCCGATGGTGCGGCGAACACGGCGTCCTCGTGGTGGCGGACGAGGTGCAGACCGGCATGGGACGCACCGGCGCCTGGTTCGCCTGTGCCCACGAGCACGTGGTTCCCGACCTGGTGGTCACGGCCAAGAGCCTCGGTGGTGGCCTGCCGCTCGGCGCAGTGACCGGCCGCGCCGAGCTCATGGACGCCGTCCATCCCGGAGGCCTCGGTGGCACCTTCGGCGGAAACCCGCTCGCCTGCGCCGCCTCGCTGGCGGTGTTCGAGGCCATCTCGTCCAAGGATCTGCTGGGGCGGGCCCGCCACATCGAGCAGATGGTCCTTCCACGGCTGCAGAAGCAGGTGTCTCCGACCGGGCCGGTGGGCGACGCCCGGGGACGCGGCGCCATGCTGGCCGTCGAGCTCGTGGCCGGCGACGGTCGTACCCCGGCTCCGCAGCTCGCCCGGGCCGTGGCCGAGTCCTGCCACCGCCAAGGGGTCCTCGTGCTCACGGCGGGGACCTACGGCAACGTCATCCGGCTGCTTCCGCCGCTGGTGATCTCCGACGGGCTGCTGGACGACGGACTTGGCGTCCTGGAATCGGCCCTGGAGGCGATCTGATCCTCCACAGTCGGGCCGGTGACATACGACCCTGGCCTGCGGCCTCGCCTCCCGGTGACGATGGAGGGGTGCCGACGTTGAGGCCGGGTACGCGATGAGACGACGTCCGCCATGAGACAGACCATCAAGCTCGGCACCTGGTTCGGGATCCCCGTCGGCATGAACTGGAGCATGCTCCTGTTGATCGCCCTCTTCGCCTGGGAGCTCGCCGAGTACGAGTTCCCGAAGCACGCCGGGCACGCCAACGGGGCGGACTGGGCCGCCGGGGTGATCGGGGCGATCGTCCTGTTGCTCTCGTTGATCGCGCACGAGTTGTCGCATTCGTTGGTGGCCCGCCACAACGGCGTCGCCGTCCGTTCCATCACCCTGTTCCTGTTCGGTGGGGTGTCGCAGCTCGAGGGGGAAGCGCACACCCCGGCAGCCGACTTCCGTATCGCCGCGGTGGGACCGGCCACCAGTGTGGTGGCGGCCGGCGTCTTCGGCGCCGCACAGGCCTTGGCCAGCTGGGCGGATGCGCACGGGTTGCCGGTGGCCACGCTCCGGTGGTTGTGGGAGATCAACCTGGTGCTGGCGGCGTTCAACATGATCCCCGCCGCGCCGCTCGACGGTGGACGCGTCCTGCGCGCCGCGCTCTGGCGCCGCTGGGGCGATCAGCTGCGAGCTTCGGTGGCAGCGGCACGGGCGGGCGTCGGCTTCGCCGTCTTGCTCATCGTCTTCGGCGTGCTGGCATTCCTCTACATCGGTCTCACGGGGCTATGGGCAGTGCTGATCGGGTTCTTCCTGTACTCCGCCGCCCGCGGCGAGGAGCAGTACGCCCAGGTCCGCGAGACCCTGGTCAACCTCCTCGTGTGGCAGGTCATGACCCCGCATCCACCGGCCGTACCCGGCCGGACCACCGTGGCCGATCTGGTGAGCCGCTACCTGTGGCACTACCGGGGCGACGCCGTGGCCGTCACCGACGACGGCGGCATGCTCGCCGGTGTCGTCACCGCCGAGGCGGTCCGATCGGTCCCGCCGGGGCGCCAGCACGACGTCACCGTGGCCCACATCGCCCTCCCGCTCGATGCGGTGCCGGTGGGCCGTCAGGAGGAGCCCATGAACGCGCTGCTCGAACGCATGGCGGCGCACGAAGGCCATCCCGCCCTCGTGCTCGACGACGAGAATCGCCTGGCCGGCATCGTCACACTGTCGGACGTGCAGCGGGTGGCGACGTCGACCAGGGGCTGGTCGGCGCCCGCCGGCCGGCGATAGGGGGCTGTTCGACATCCGGCCGGCCGCCGTCGGAACGGTTGGCAGGCGTCCCTCCCCGCTGCACCGCCTGGGGCGAGCGTCCGCCGAGCTCGGATACGCCGCCTATGCCTGGGCGGCGGTGGTGGTCATCGGCGCGCCGACGTGGCTGATGGTCATGGTCATGCCCCGGCTGAACTGGCGATGGGCGGCGATTCGCGTGGCCGGCCGCCTACTGGCATTCGTGACGCGGGTCGGTGTCACCGTGACGGGACGCGTTCCCGACACCGGCAGCCTGGTGGTGGTGGCCAACCACCAGAGCTTCGTCGACGCCTTGCTGGTCATTCTCGTGCTGCGCGCTCCCGCTGCCTTCGCCGCCGGCGGGGAGCTGGCCACCCAACACATCGCCGGCCCGTTCCTGCGACGGCTCGACACCGAGTTCGTCGCCGTGGGCGGCCGTCCCTCTGTGGTGCGCGCCGAGATGGACCGCCTCAGCGCCCTCCTGCGCCAGGGCCGCCGGCTGGTGTTCTTCCCCGAGGGCTCCTTGGCCCAGGCACCGGGTCTGCGCCGCTTCCGGATGGGCGCGTTCGTTCTCGCCGCCCGGGCCGGGGTCCCGGTCGTGCCCATCGGCATCACCGGCAGCGGCGGCGTGGTCCGGCCGGGTGGGAAGTTCCCGCGCCGTGGCCACATCCGTGTGGCCGTCGGAGTTCCGATCCTGGCGCAGGGCCCGCAGTGGTCGGCTGCGGTCGACCTTCGTCACCGCGCCCACCGGGCCGTGTCGGAGCTGAGCGGCGAGACGGAGCTGGATGGTGCCTGATGGCGCCGGTCGAGGCAGGAACCCCGCGGGGCACCGACGAGGCGCAGATCCGGTACCGCCGTCTCCTGCTGCGGCTGCTCGTTCCCGCCGCGCTGTTCAACGCTTACGACAGCGAGCTGCGCGCCGTGCTCTTGACCCAGCTCAAAGACAGCTTCCACGTCGGCACGGCCGCCATCGGCGTGGCCAACGTCCCCATCGGCTCGGGCCAGTTCGTCGCCTTCTTCATCGTGCTGCTGGCCGATCGGATCGGACGTCGTCCCATCCTGCTGTGGACCATCCTGGGCTACACGGTGTTCACGACGTTGACCGCCGCCGCCTGGAACCTGTGGTCGTTCGCCCTCTTCCAGTCGCTGGCCCAGGTGGCCATCGGGGCGGAGTTCGGTGTGGCGGTGACCCTTTTGGGTGAGGAGGTGCCGTCCGACCAGCGCGGCCACTACCTGGCGCTGCTGCTGTTGGTCAGCCCGCTCGGCGCCGTCCTCGGTGGGGGACTGGTGGCCGTCGGTTTCCTCCACAACCCCATCGGCTGGCGCGCCTTCTTCCTCCTCGCCGTCGTCCCCCTGCTCATCGTGACCGTCGCCCGCCGCCGGCTGCACGAGAGCCGCGCCTTTGCGTCCATGGCCGCCGCCCGCCGGCCGTCACCGCCCCGGACTCCCCGGCAGGCGGTGGCGGGGGCCTTCTCCATCTGGCGCGGGAGCGAGCGACGTCGCGCCGCGGCGGTGAGCACCGTCGCCTTCCTGCAAGGGCTGGCCTCTGCCGGGGCCGTCGGGTGGTGGACGTACTACGCCGAGCACCAGCGCCACTTCGGGACCGGCGTGGCCGGCACCTTCTTCGCCCTCGCCGCGCTGGTCAGCGTGAGTGGATACCTGGCCTGCGGCCGGATGATGGACCGCATCGGCCGCAGGCCGACGGCACTCGTGTACGTGGTGGGGGCGGTGGTCTGCGGGATCACCACGTTCCAGGTGAGCGGACGCTGGATCATGCTGCCCTTTTTGATCGGCACCGCCTTCTTCGGCATCGGCATCGCCCCGGTGCTGTCGGCCTTCGCCCTGGAGCTGTTCCCCACCGCGGTACGGGCGCAGGCGTCCGCCTGGATCCGCAACGGGTTCGGCAATGCCGGGTCCGTCCTCGGTCCGACCCTGGTCGGCGTGCTGGGGACGAGCGCCACGGTCCTGCACAACGTGGGCAACAGTGCCAGTGTGATCATCCTCGCCTTCGCACTGGTGATCCCCGTCATCGTGTTGGGCATTCCCGAGACCCGCCAGGTCGCACTCGACGCCACCGGTGACCAACCGGGCCCCGGCCGGCGGCCGCCCTCTCGAGGGTAGAGAGCCGTAACGGGCTGCGGCGCCGCCCCGGTGCGCGCGTCACGGACAGCGCCGCCACACGACATCATGCGGGGCATGGGAGCTGGCCACCGGGCCTCGCCGTTCCGTCGTGCAGCCGGGATTGCCGCCGCCGCCGCCCTCGTGGCGGCGCTGTCGGCTTCCTGCGGGGGCCCAGCCGGGCCACCGGCCCTGCCAACCCTGAGCGCGGCGGTGCAGCCCGCCCCGGGCATCGGCGGCCGGTCTCCGGTCTCCGGTCCGCTCAGCGCGCCGGGCGGGCCGTATCTCTACGACAGTCACGGCCGGGTGGTCTTCCTGCGCGGGGTGAACGCCGTGTACAAGCTCCCGCCCTACGAGCTGTACCCCGATGCGGGAAAGCCGTGGAATCTCGACGACCACGACGCATCGCTGATGGCGCAACTCGGCTTCGACGTGGTGCGGCTGGGCATGACCTGGAAGGGCCTCGAGCCGGGCACCGCCCCCTCCAACGACCCCGCCATCTGCGCCCTCGGAGCGCCGCACGACCCCGGGCAGTTCAACCAGAAGGTGCTCGACGCCTATCTGGCCAAGCTGGCCAAGACGGTCGACCTGCTCGGCCGCTACCACATCTACTCCCTGCTGGACATGCACCAGGACGTGTACAACGAGGCGTTCGAGGGCGAGGGCGCTCCCAACTGGGCGGTGTGTACCGATGGTGTGCCGAGCGTGCACCCCCCGGGACGGTGGTCGCTCGCGTACGGCACGCAGGCTGCAGACATCGCCTTCCACAACTTCTGGACGAACGACGTGGTGGGGGACCTGCAGGGCGAGTACGACCGGGTGTGGGCGGCGGTGGCCGCCTACTTCAGGAACAATCCCTGGGTGGTGGGTTACGACCCGTTCAACGAGCCGTTCTCGGCTTCTTTCGTCACCGTGGGCACGAAGCACTTCGACACGCAGCTCGAGTGCTTCTACACGGGCAGTGACTACGTCGGGCCTGCCGTCGCCGGCGGGCCGTCCATCACCTGCCCGGCGCAGGACCCCGTCGCCGGCGTGATCCCCACCATCTTGAAGGCGGATCCCGGCCATCTCGTCTTCTTCGAGCCCGACATCTACGGCGAACGCGGGTATCCGGACTTCGTCGGGCCTATGGACTTCCCCAACCTGGTGTTCAACGTGCACGTGTACTGCAGATATCGCAATCCGGTCACCGGCAACCCCACCGTCCTCTCCGCCTGCAGCGCACAGGACGCCAGTTCGCTGGCCAACAAGGAGGCCGAACGTCCCACTCTGGCCTCGGCCGCCCAGCCGGGCGGCCCGGCATGGTTCGTGAGCGAATTCGGTGCCACCTCGAGCTCGGCCACGCTGCGCACGTTCACCGCGCACGAGGACCAGGCCCTGGTGGGCTGGAGCTACTGGTCCTGGAAGTACTACGACGACCCGACCGGCAGCGCGGACGAGGCACTGGTGACGGCGGATGGGGATCTGCGCTCGACGGCGCGCGTGCTGTCGCGCACCTATCCCGAGGCCGTCGCCGGCGATCCGGTCTCGATGTCCTTCGATCCCTCGACCGCCGCTTTCAGTCTCGTCTACACGGCCAACCACGCCGTGCGGGCGCCCACCGTGGTGTTCGTGCCGACGCAGCTGCACTACCCCGACGGGTACTGCGCCCGGGTCTCGGGGGGCAGGGTCGTCTCCAAGCCCGACAGTGAGCTCCTCGAGGTGTCGAACCGCGCCTCGGCCGGCGCCGTGCGCATCGCCGTCACCGCCGGCGCCTGCCGCTGACGCTGCAGGTGGTCCGGAGGCGCTCGATGTCCGGGCCGGTCAGTCGAAGGCGCCGGCGCCCTCCCAGCGCCGCATGGCCTGCGGGCTCACCACGCGAAGCGCCTCGAACTCCTCGAGCAGCTTGCGCAGCTGACGCAGCATGGACCTGCGAGCCGGCGAGACGCCCCGGGCAGCGGTGAACTCCTCCTCGCTCAGATAGGGCTCGAGCTGTGGGGTGTAACGGACGGGCAGGAATGCCTGGCGGTCGATGAGGGCCTGCGCGCCGAACTCGCTGAGCCGCTGGATCTCTTCGACCTGCGCGTCGTCGAGGGCCGCCATCCCCTCGTGCAACCAGCGCCGGGCATAGCCGATGTGCCGAGCTTCTTCGCCGGTGTGGGCCCGGCCGATGCCCACCAAGATGGGGTGCAGCGGGGGCCTGTCGTCATCTGCGGGGTCGGCTCGAAGAGCCTGGTTGAAGTCGTCGCCCACGAACTCGAAGAGCAGGACGTTGACCCAGAACGCCTCGGGCAGGCGCATGGCGAGGTCCTCGGTGAAGTCCGCCACCGCCTTGCCCCAGCCGCTCTCTCCGGCGCCCACCGTCTCGATGTCGGAGTTCAGGCGGACCCACTGGTTGAACATGGCCATGTGCTGGCACTCCTCGGCCACTTCGTGCAGCAGGTAGCGGTAGCTCGGGTCGTAGGGGTCGACCATCCACAGCATGGCCAGGATGCCCTGGTTGAGCAGGTGCTCGCCGTGGGCCACGTTGCGCATGAGCTGGGTGATCTCCCACCGCTCGAGGAAGCTGCGGTCGGCGGGCTCGAGTCGCTCGAGGACGCCGCTTTCGGCGAAGACCGAGTGGCCGGCGGGCATGTACGACCAGTCGGCCGAAAGCGCGATGGACCAGTCGATGACGTCGTCGTCGAAGGGGTACCAGCGACGGCGGGCGCTGGCCGTGTTGAGCCGTTCGGCCACCGAGCCGGGTACGTCGACCTGGACCATTGCTCCGCCTCCTCGAGCCGCCTGCTCTGCAGCTTCGAATTATGCCGCTTGTGCCCGCCGGTCCGGCCCCGGCCGGCGGCCCCGCTGCCGGCAGCCCCGCTCGCCGGAGCCTCAGAGCTTGTAGCCGATGCTTCGCAGCAGGGCGTGCCGTTCCGCCACGTCCTCGTCGCTTTCCACGCCCGCCGGCGAGTTGCCGTCCACCACCCCCAGCACGCCGCGGCCCTGGGTGGTCTGCGCCACCACCACCTCGACCGGGTTGGCGGTGGCGCAGTGGATGGTGCAGACCTCCGACACCGACTTGAGCGCGTTGAGCACGTTGATGGGATAGCCCTCTTCCAGCAGCACCACGAAACAGTGGCCGGCTCCGATGGACAGCGCGTTGCGCACCGCCAGCTCGACCAGCCGGGTGTCGTTGCCCGAGCGCCGCACCAGTGATTTCCCGGACGCTTCGCAGAAGGCGATGCCGAAGTGCAGCTGTGGGCTGGCGCAGGCCAGCGCCTCGTGGACGTCCTCCACGGTCTTGATGAAGTGCGCCTGGCCGATGACGACGTTCATGTCCTCGGGCTTCTCCACCGCCACGACCTCGAGCTCCACGGCTACGCCTCCCTTCTCCCGGCGGCCCCGTCCGGGGCCGGCTGCTGCGGGCAGATGAAGGGCCCGGTCCCACGGGCGCTCGGCTGCCGTGTACCCGGCATCAGCACCCGGGGTCGGCGGCCTCCACTTCGTCCGTCTCGGCGGCGGTAAAGGTAGCCTCCACGGAGCTTCTCAGTCGTGTCCCGGCAAAGGCGCCGACCCCGACGACGGCCAAGGTGCCGAGGCCTTGTCCGATGACCGACACGTCCTCCGAGACGACGATGTTCCCCGGTCCTCCGCGGTAGACGACGATGGTCGACACGATGAGGGCGACGACAGCCGCTCCGACGACGGCGGCGACGGCAAGCGCATTTCTGACGAGGACCTTGGCCCGAAGCAGGTGGCGAAATGCGCTCGTCATCTCGTCATAGGCTGCTTCGTCGTCTTCGGCAACGAACGACGACCAACTCTCGACCTGCCACCAGGCGACGCCGATGGCCCCCACGACGAGCAGCGCCATCACCGGCGTCGCCCACAGGGTGGAGCGCTGCGTGACCTCGGCGATGGTCGGCCCGACTTGGACGGCATTGCCGAACGGCGAGGTGGGTTGCGTCGTGTTGGTGAAGGCGTAGGCGACGCCCGAGACAATCGAGAGAACCGCTATCGTGCCGGCGGCACCGAGCAGCCCCGCTCCCACCATCTCGGCTATTTCCCAGGGCAGGCGCTTCACGGCATTGGCCGGCGCAGACTGGCCCGAGGACATGGCCGGGAATCGTAGGACCTGAGAACTCGAGCTATCCCTTGACCACGCCGAGCGGGCGCAGCCGCGCCACCCGCCGGGCCAGTCCGGCGCGCTCGCAGCTCCGGACGACCTCGTCGACGTCCTTGTAGGCCAGCGGGGCCTCCTCGGCCAACCCCTTCGTCGAGGCGGCCCGCACGGCGATCCCATGCGCCTCGAGATCCCGGCGCAGCTCGGCCCCCTTCACCAGCCTGAGCGCCTGGTGCCGGCTCATGGTCCGGCCTGCCCCGTGACAGGCCGACGAGAACGCCCCCCCGGGCGCGGTCCCGACGAGGACGTAGGAGGCCGTACCCATCGAGCCGGGGACGAGCACGGGCTGACCGACGGGGCGCAGGTCGCTCGGGAGATCGGGATGCCCCGGCGGCAGTGCCCTGGTGGCCCCTTTGCGATGGACGCAGAGCAACCGGCGGCGTCCTGCCACCTCGTGCCATTCGAGCTTGGCCAGGTTGTGCGACACGTCGTACAGCAACTGCAGGCGGTCGGTGCCGAGTGTCGCCGCGAAGCACTGGCGTACGGCGTAGGTCAGGGCCTGGCGGTTGGCTCTGCCATAGTTGGCCGCCGCCGCCATCGCCCCGAGGTAGCTGCGTCCCTCGGCCGAGTCGACCGGGGCGCAGGCCAGCTGGGGGTCCGGCACGGCGACGCCGAGGCGGCCCATGGCCGATCGCATGGTGTGCACGTGGTCCGAGCACACCTGATGGCCGAGCCCGCGCGAGCCGCTGTGGATCATCACGCACACCTGGCCGTGGCGCAGGCCGAAGGCGGTGGCGGCCGAGGCGTCGTGGATCTGGTCCACCACCTGGAGCTCGAGGAAGTGGTTGCCCGAACCGAGACTGCCCACCTGGTGCAATCCCCGGGACATCGCCCGTTCGCTCAGCGCGCCGACATCGGCGCCGCCGAGGACCCCGCCGTCCTCGCAGTGCGAGAGGTCGCCCTCCACACCGAGGCCCCGGGCCACGAGGTAGGGCGATCCCTGGCTGAGCAGTGCCGGCAGCTCCTCGCCGTGCAGGTGCATCACCTCACCTGCGCCGAGGCCGGTGGGGACCCGCGCGTCGAGGGCGTCCATGAGCGAGCCCAACGGCGCGGCCAGCTCCTCGGCGTCGAGTGGCGAGACGAGCAGCCGCACACCACAGGAGATGTCGAAGCCCACGCCGCCGGGGGAGACCACTCCACCGTCCTCGACGTCGGTGGCAGCCACGCCGCCGATGGGAAAGCCGTAGCCCCAGTGGACGTCGGGCATGGCGTAGGACGCCTCGACGATCCCGGGGAGCGTGGCTACGTTCACCACCTGGTTCAGCGCCTGGTCCTGGCGTACCCCCTCCACCAGGACGTCGCTGGCGTACACGAGGCCGGGCACGCGCATGTCGCCGCTCGGCTCGATGCGCCAGCGGTCGGGCCCGTCGGGCACCAGTGAGGGAACCCGGGGCGAAGGGGTCATACGTCGACAAGGACGCGGCAGCGCCACGTGCCGTCGTGCTCGGCGATGTCCAGGCCGTGGTAGGAGACGGCCTTGGGCACCGGCCCGACGAGCTCGACCTGGCCTGCCTCGACCACCTCCATGTCGCCGGCGACACCTCCGTCCTCGGTGTCGGCGAGATGGAAGCGGACGGGGACGACGCCGAGCACCTCCGTCACGTAGATGACCTCCTCCAGCAGGCTGACGAGCACGTCGGCGGATGCAGCGGCCTCGGCTGACAGCGGCAGCGTGCGCGTGACCGCCGCGTCCCCGGCCTCGGCGAAGATGTCCACCAGGGCCTCCATCGCTTCCACCAGACATGCCGGCCGGTCCGGGCCCCAGGCCTCGATGACCGCGTCGGCGGTGTGCGGAAGCAGACGGTGCCCCCGGGTGTCCATGATGTTGTCCGACCATAGCGTGGCCGTTGCGGCAACCGCCGGGGCCATAGGTGGAGCGGGCCCCGCCGGCACAGCGGCGAGAGTCTTAGGGCCTTTCGTCCCTGCACGACCGCGTGCCCGTCCGGTACACAGGATCGATGCCGTCGAACCGAGGAGGCTCCTTGGACGTCGCGTCCCCGCTCGAGGCGCTGTCCGAAGAGGAGTGCTGGACGCTCCTGTCGGGGGAACGCGTCGGGCGCGTGGGGCTGACGGTCGGTGCCATGCCGGCGATCCTGCCGGTCAACTACACTGTCTTCGACGGCGCCATCGTCTTCCGTACCACCACGGGCTCGAAGCTGAGCGCGGCGATCGCCCACGCCGTGGTGTGCTTCGAGGTGGACTCCTTCAGCCCGCTCAATCACGAGGGCTGGAGCGTGCTTGCCGTCGGCATGGCCGACGAGCTGGCCGAGCCGCTGCGCAGCCGGGTGATCGGCCTGCCGCTGGACTCCTGGGCCGGCGAAGGGCGCGACCACGTGGTGAGCATCGTGCCCCGGGTCCTCTCGGGACGCAGGATCGGGCCCATCTCGTCTCGTCCCGCATAGGCCGCCCCGGCCCGGCTACCGTGCCGTGGACGGGCGAGGAGTGGAGGTGGCGCTGAGCTCGACAGTGCCCGGCACGCAGGACGACGCCGCCACGCCCACGGGCGGGGCGGAGACCGGTGGCTCGAGCGGCCATGCTGCCCGCAGGCTGCGGCTGTTCCTCGGCGTGGTGGTGCTCGGGCTGGTGATCGGCCTCGTTCTGCGTGTGCACTCCGCCTACACGGGTTTCGTCTCCGCCTTCAAGCACTTCCCGCTCGGCCGCCTGCCCCTCGTGGCGGTAGCCGCCGCCTTCGAGACTGCCTCGCTCGTGGCCAGTGCCCTGGTGCAGCGCACGTTGCTGGGGACCGGTGGCTTCCTCCTGCGTGTGCGCACCCTGCCCTGGTGGTGGCTTCCACCGCCGTGGTCGACCTGCTGCCCGCCGGAGTGGCACCGGCCAACGGCTGGCTGGTCGAGCAGTACCGGCTGCGCCAGGCCCCGCTCCCGCTCGCCCTGTGGGACGTGCTCGCCGCCGGCTTCGCCTCCACGGTCTGCCTCCTGGCTCTCGTGCTGATCGGCGCCGGCGCAGCCGGCGTGTGGTCGCCGGTGGGCCTGGCGGTATGCGGGGCCGTCCTGGTGGTCGGCAGCAGCGGCTTCGTCGTCCTGGTCCATCGCTTCGCCGGGCGACCCCGACCGGCAGGGCCCAGGCGGGGGAGCCGGCTGTGGGCCAAGGTGCAGCACACCGTCGAACTGGCCGTCCAGTACCGGCTGTCGCACCGTGAAGGCGTGGCGGTACTGGCCTACAGCTCACTCAACTGGCTGCTCGACGCCGCCTGCCTGGTCCTGGCCTTCGTGATGATCGGCTTCCCCGTGCCATGGGGGGCGGTGCTCTTCGCCTATGCCGGTTCCCAGGTGCTCGGCGGGCTGAGCTTCCTCCGCTTGGGGGTGGTCGAGGGTGGGCTGGTGGGCGCCTTCGTCCTGACCGGTGTACCGGTGGCGCGCGCCCTGGCTGCCACCTTGATGTACCGGGTCTTCGCCTACTGGCTGGTCTCGGCGGTGGGGCTCGTGGTGCTCGTGGCGGTCAACCGCCGGCAACGACTTGCCGGGGGCCTGAAGGGCGCGCCGGCTTGACGCCGCGCCCGGGAGGCTCCGAAGCCCGGCCAACGGGGATCGTTTCAGAGTTGAGAGGTGATCGATGCGCACAGCCCTGATGGTCGTCGACATGCTGAACGACTTCGTCGACGGCGTGCTTGGGAATCCGGCCGCCCGGGAGATCGTCGGACCGATCGCAGAGCTGGCCGCCAGGGCACGTTCGACCGGCGATTGGGTGGTGTTCTACGCCAACGACGCACATCACCCCGATGATTTCGAACTGCGGGTGTTCCCGCCCCATGCCATGGCCGGCACCGAAGGGGCGCGGGTGATCGACGCCCTCGAGCCCCAGCCGGACGACGAGGTGGTGCCCAAACGCGCCTATTCCGCCTTCACCGGCACCTCCTTGGAGCAGCGCCTGGCCGGGCAGGAGATCGAGCGGCTGGTCCTGGTCGGCCAGCACACCGACTGCTGCGTCCGCCACACCGCCTACGACGCTTTCACCCTCGGGCTCGAGCTGCTCGTGTGCCCGGAGGCGACGACCGTCTACGAGCCCGCTTCGCACGAACCCGTCCCGGCCCGACAGCAGCGCGCCCTCGAGTACCTGACGACCTATTACGGGGCCGCCCTCCAGAGCCCGGGTGCGCTGTTTTGAGCCCGGCCGACGGGCGGCCGGGCGAATCCACTAGCTTCAAAGGCCGCTTGACACAGGAGAAACCCGAGATGGCCGGCGAGCGGTGAACATCGAGCAGTTCTACGACCAGGACGAGCGTCGCCGGCGATCCGAGGAGATCGAGTTCGGCACCGAGTGGCACGACGCGGCCGGGGCCCGTTACGAGCTGTCGTGGGTAGCGGACACGGGCGAGCTCTACCTCATGAGCGAGCCGGGGGTACCCATGACCGAGGACCTCTTCGGTGACATGTACCGCTCGGACGTGCCCATCGACGAGATCTCGGTGGCGGTGCTCGGCTGGATCGCCGGCCGGGCGGCCGTGGAGGACGTGCTCGAGGGCTGGCAAGAGGCCATGGCCGAGCCGAACAGCCTGAGCTGGATCACCGACAGGTTGCAGCAGCGCCAGGTCCCGGCCGAAGCGCCCTCGAACTGACCGCCGGGGGCGGGCCGCACCATACTGGCCGCCATGCACACCCCCAACCGTGCCGCTCCGCACGTGCTTCTCGCACTCCTCGTCCTTCTCGGGCTCGGGGCCTTCCTTCTTTCGCTGTCTTTTGCTCCGTCCGACGCCGGCCAGCAGCTGCGCACGGCGGCGGCCAACACCGCCGCCGCCTCGAGCTTCGTGCTCACCGACACCGAGACGGCCGGACCGCTCGCACCGAGCGGCAGCCGCCCTGTCGCCAACGAGGAGCGGGCCGTGATCGTGTACCGGTCGCCCGACGCCGTGCGGGAGACCGTCACCGAGGGCGGGCGCACGGCCAGTGTGCTCGTGGTGGGGAACAGCCGCTACGAGCGGGTGGGGAACGGCAAGTGGTACGACCTCGGCGCGCCCCTGGCGGTGTCGGGCAGTGCCTCGGTCGGAAGCCAAGCTGTGCAGGCCATCTTGTTCCCCTGGCAGTCGCTGTCGTCGGCCACCCACGTCACCACCAGTCACGGCGTCTACGGCTTTGTCCCGGGCCAGCGGTCGCTGCTGCTGTCGAGGCTGCTCGGTACGACGGGGGGGAGCACCAGCTTCGCCGCCACCGTCGGAAACGAGTTCGTGCGATCGGAGCAGCTGTTGCTGCGGGCGTCGGGCGAGCAGGTCACCGTGACCCTCGATCTGAGCCGCGTGGACCGGGCGCCGAGCCTGTCGGCCCCTGCGGCGTCGCAGCTCACCACCGTCCCACCCGCCTCCTGAGCCGGGGGCGAGTGGCCGCTCCGGCGGTCCCCGGCGACCGCCCGGGGTGGCCGGCCGCCGCCGCCCGGCTGTCGGCGAGGCGAAGGGGTCGGTAGCATCGAGCCTTCAAGAGAACGAGTTCCAATTTCAGGAGCGACGTGGAGGTGGGGACGTGAAGGTCTACGACCGGTTGTTCATCGGCGGGGAGTGGGTGACCCCGGCGGGGACGGGCATCATCGAGGTGGTCAACCCGGCCACCGAGGAGCCGGCGGGCCGGGTGCCCGAGGCCACCGAGGCCGACATCGACCGGGCGGTCGAGGCCGCACGGAAGGCCTTCGACGAAGGCCCCTGGCCCAAGATGGCCCCGACTGAACGGGCCGAGATCCTCACCAAGGTGTCGCAGGCCGTGCAGGCCGAGATGGCCGACCTGGCCGCGCTGATCTCCACCGAGATGGGCTCACCGGTGTCGTGGGCCACCATGGGCCAGGTCTTCGCCCCGTCGATGATCTTCGACTACTACGCCGGGCTGGCCGGGACCTACGCCTTCGACGACGTGCGCCAGGGGCTCATGGGCCAGGTGCTGGTCACCAGTGAGCCGGTGGGCGTGGTGGGTGCCATCGCACCCTGGAACGTGCCGCTGTTCATTGCCGCCGCCAAGCTGTCGCCGGCCCTGGTGGCCGGCTGCACGGTGGTGTTCAAGCCCGCCCCCGAGACCCCGCTCGACGCCTTCCGGCTGGCCGAGCTGTTCGCCGAGGCCGGCCTGCCCGAGGGCGTGCTCAGCGTGGTGCCGGCCGGGCGGGAGACCGGCGAGCACCTGGTGCGCCACCCGAAGGTCGACAAGGTGTCCTTCACCGGGTCGACCGCCGCGGGCAAGAAGATCGGGGCCATCTGCGGCGAGCAGCTGAAGCGCTTCAGCCTCGAGCTCGGGGGCAAGTCGGCCGCCATCATCCTCGACGACGCCAACCTCGAGGAGGCGTTGCCGATGCTGCTTCCCAATGCGCTCATGAACAACGGCGAGGCCTGTATCGCCCAGACCCGCATTCTCGCTCCCCGCCACCGCTACCAGGAGGTGGTGGACGCCCTGTCCGAGCGCATGTCGGCCATGAAGGTGGGGGACCCGCTCGACCCCGAGACCGAGGTCGGCCCACTGGTGGCCGCCCGCCAACGCGACCGGGTGGAGGGCTACATCAAGATCGGCCAGGAGGAAGGGGCCAAAGTGGCCGTGGGTGGCGGCCGCCCCGGCGGCCAGGGAAAGGGTTGGTACGTCGAGCCGACACTGTTCGTGGACGTGGACAACTCCATGCGCATCGCTCAGGAGGAGATCTTCGGCCCGGTGCTGGCCGTCATCGCCTACGACGGCGGCGACGCCGAGGCGGTGGCGGTGGCCAACGACTCGAGCTACGGGCTGTGCGGCTCGGTGTGGACGAGCGACAACGACCGCGGGCTCGAGGTGGCCCGCGGCGTGCGCACCGGCACCTACATGCTGAACGCCCCCATTCCCATCGACTTCGCCACCCCCTTCGGCGGGTTCAAGGAGTCGGGTCTGGGCCGCGAGTTCGGCCCCGAGGGCCTCGAGCTGTTCCTGGAGCAGAAGTCGATCGCCCTGCCCGCCGGCTACACCCCGAGCCTCTGAGCAGCCGTCACCTCAGGGGGTGGAGTTGATCGGGACGACCTGTTCGGAGATGAGGGTTCCCACGCTGGTGGCGTAGGACCAGTTGGTCTGCGTCCAGCTCGTCGTCGACGTCCAGCTCGTCGTCGAGGTGATGATGGTGGTCTCGATCGGCGCCGTCGACGAGCCGCCGCCCGAGCTGCCGCCACCGCCACCTCCGCCCCCGCTCGGATACGTGTTGTAGGAGCTCGTGTTGGTGGTGGTCGGCTGCGCGGAGGTGTAGGCGTAATAGAGGCTGAGTTGCCCGGCGCCTACGTTGGTGGCGGTGCCGAGCGAACCGTATGCGGGGAAGGAGGCGCCGCCGCCACCCCCGCCGCCGCCGCTTCCGACGAGGAGCACGTTCTCTCCGGCGCTTCCTCCTCCGCCTCCGCCGCCGCTGGACGAGTAGCCGCCCCCTCCTCCTCCACCTCCGCCGCTGTAGCTGCCAGCGGTTCCCTGCCCCGATTGCCCGGACGCAGAGATGCTCGACCCTCCCGCTCCTGCGGCGCCCGGAAGCACACCCGTGCCGGTCGTGCCCGGTGCTCCAGTGAGCGTGCTGTTGCCCCCACTGCCGCCGGTAGCGGTAACTCCTCCTGAGCCGCCGCCGCCTCCACCGCCTCCGGCCACCACCAAGGGGGCGGTGGGCGACGCGCAGGATGAGGCGGCGCACAATGCCGTGGCGCCTCCGCCCTCTCCTCCGCCGCAGGCTGACGCGCCACAGTGCGAGCCACCGTTGGTTCCTGTGCCACCACTGCCGTATCCGCTGCCGCTGACGGAACCCGATGTCGACAAATCAGCCGACAGAGCGAGGTTGGTCGGCGATCCCGATGTACAGTCGTTGAGCATGGCGCTCGGGGGCGGCACGGTGGCGGTGAGCTCTGCCCCTCCACCGCCGGCGCCTCCGCTGTCGCCGCCGGCACTGCCGCCCGATCCGTAGGCCACCACAGTGGCCTGCCCCATGCACGCAACGGGGGAGTTCGAAGGACTCCAGGACCCAGAAGCGGTGAATGTGTACTGGGAGAATGACACCGAGTTGGAGAAGAAGGTGACGTAGGCCAGGCCGTTGCCGGCGTTGCCGTAGGTGCTGTAGGGCTCGATGACGCCTGAGCTCACCAAGTACGACGCGCCACCTCCACCTCCACCGCCTCCTGATCCCGTGCTGGTAGTGGCGCCTCCACCGGCTCCGCCCCCTCCGCCGGTGTAGCCGCCGCCGCCGCCCGCGCCGGCGCCCGAGACGATGCCGGTGTGGGACGCCGCTTCGCCACCGCCGCCTCCTCCCCCCAAACTCCCCGTGCTCGTAGTGGCACAGCCGCTCGGGGCGTGAGACGAGCAGTCACTCGCCGGCGATCCATCGGCGCCAGCCGAGTCCACCCCACCGCCACTTCCACCGGCCTTGCCGGTGCCGAGCCAGCTGCAGACGCCGCCGGGCGGCGACCCGCCGCTCCCGGCGCCGCCAGTTCCCGTGGAGCTCCAGCTGCCACCGCCGCCTCCGCCTCCTCCGCACGTGACGCTCTCCCCGGAGGTGCCGGGCATCACGTAGCCGACGGGGCTGCCAGCCGCTGTCACCGGCACTCCGGATGCGCTGCAGCCGCCGGCCGAGGTGCAGGCGACCAGGCCCCCCTCGCCCCCGGCGCCACCATTGCTCAGGGCCACCGTGGCGTCGCCGCCGCCACCTCCGCCTCCTCCCGCCACGGCCAAGACCTGAGAAGAAGACCCGCACGGCTGCGTGGAGCACTCGATGACAGCTGAAGCGCCACCCCCGCCGCCACCGACGCCGCCCAGGAAGACGCCGTTCCCGCACAGGCCGGTCTGGTCGCACTGGCTGGCGTTGCCGGCCGAGTCGTTACCGAGGCCGGCAGCAGCGCCCTGTGCTGCGCAGCCGGCGACAAGGTCGAGCCAGGCACCCGGTGTCACCTGGACGGTGGCGGTGAAGGCCGCCCCGGCGCCGCCAGCGACAACGGAGGAATTCGCCAGGGTGGTGCCCCCGGCAGCGCCGGCGCCGCCGGCCAGGCTGATCACTGCGTAGACGTTTGGCCCCCAGCTACTGGGCGGAACATGCACCGGGACGCTCTGCACCGGGGTGCTCGACGTGCACGGGTTCACCGCCCAGGCCGCAGGCACGTAGGCCTGAGGTGGGTAGGTCAGGGTGTTGCTATTGGAGAGGGTCGTGTTCCCCGGCGGTACGGGCGGCGAAGGTGGGGACCCTCCCCCCGAGGAACCGCCACCTCCGGAGCCGCTTCCTCCGGACCCACCCCCACCGGACCCGCTTCCCGACGTCGTCCCCGATGTCGTGCTGACGGTCGACGTCACCGGCACGGCGATGGTGGCCTTGACGCGCCGGTACACGTAGTGAGGGTCGAGCCCGGGAGCCCCGGCCCGGCCGGTGGCGTACACGGCGACGGTGTCCGTGTAGCTCCCTGCAGCAGGTGTGGGGTTATAACCGTCGGTATCCACCAGGAAGTAGTACGACTCGACGAGGTCGTAGGGAGTGCCCGTGGAGGCGTTGCTGGTGGGCTGCGTGACCCACGCGTCGCCGGGGAGGCTGGCCGGGTTGGTGGCGTCGTTGATGGTCGCCGTCGGCGCGTCGTCGCGAAACGCATTGTCGCTCGGGTCGGCAGAGCAATTCCCGGGGAAGTAGTTGCCCGAGCAGTATTCGGCGACATAGCCCGGACCAGCCGCCTCCAGGTGGTCGATGTAGTCCTGCACTCCCGCCTCTGCTGCCGACAGCGCGGCCTGCCCGTACACGGCTTGCTGGCTGGTGGGTGCCTGGTCGCTGGCCTGTAGCTGCAAGGCCAGCGGAATCGTGATCAGGACGGCCAGGGCCCCGATCATCGTGAGCAACCCGGCTTGGCCCTCCTCCCCGGCTCGCCGCCGGGGGAGCAGGGCTCGGGGATCCGCCCGACCG
>DATHCF010000003.1:0-4098 GCA_035319705.1 Acidimicrobiales bacterium
GTTGGGGGTTCGAGTCCCTCCTGCCCTGCTGCCGTAATCGAAAGGGCGCCGAAGCGTGAGCCGAGAGATGAGGCGTATGGAGCGCCAGAAGGGGTCGACCATGACCGACGATTCGACCTTCATGCCGCCCTTCGCCCCCACGCCGCGGGCCGTCACCCCACAGCTGTCGATACCGGGCCGGATCGTCGAGTTCGTGCGGGAGATACGATCCGAGCTGCGGCAGGTGGCGTGGCCCACCCGGGCGGAGGTGGCCAACTCCGCCACCGTCGTGTTCATCGTCCTGGTGCTGATGGTGAGCCTGATCTTCTGTTTGACCTGGGCCTTCTCCCACGGCATCCTCAAACTGCTGAGCGCATGAGCGACTTCTCGACCACCGCAGGAGCAGATCCGCTGTCCCACGACGGCCAGGGTGCGGGCGCGCCCGAGGGCCCCGACGCGCCCGAGGCCGCGCCCGAGGCCGGCTCGGTCTCCACCCTCGTCGAGTCGCCGGCCGAGGCTGAGTCCGGGGACGGCCCCTTGGAGTCGGAGGCCGTCGAGGTAGAGGCCGTCGAGGCAGAGGCCGCAGAGGACGAGCCCGGCGCCGAGGTGCTGACCGAGGAGGACCTCGTCGGCTTCGAGGGCGAGGACGAGTTCGAGGCGCCCATCGTCGAGAGCCCCTACGACCGCCCGGGCCGCTGGTACGTGGTGCACACCTACGCCGGCTACGAGAACAAGGTGAAGTCCAACCTCGAGAGCCGGATCGTCTCCATGAACATGGAGGACCGCATCTTCGAGGTGGTCATCCCCATGGAGGACGTGGTCGAGTTCAAGAACGGCAAGAAGGTGGTCGTCCAGAAGAAGGTCTTCCCCGGCTACCTGCTCACCCGGGCCGACCTCGACGACGACTCGTGGTCGGTCATCCGCAACACCCCTGGCGTCACCGGTTTCGTCGGCCCCGGCACCAAGCCCACCCCGCTGTCGCGGCGCGAGGTGGAGAGCATCTTGCAGGTCAAGGTCGAGGGTGGCCCGGAGCCGGCCAAGAAGACCCGCCCGCGTCTCGAGTACGAGGTGGGCGAGACGGTGCGGGTGCGCGAGGGGCCCTTCGCCGACTTCTCGGGCCAGATCGACGAGATCAACGAGGACCAGCTGAAGCTCAAGGTCCTGGTGAACATCTTCGGCCGGGAGACCCCGGTGGAGCTCGAGTTCAGCCAGGTCGCCAAGCTCTGATCCCGTCCGCAGCACTCTGATCCGGTCCCACAAGGAGCCCGTCGAAAATGGCCAAGAAGAAGGTCCTCGCCGTCGTGAAGATCCAGCTGCAGGCGGGCGCCGCCACCCCGGCGCCCCCGGTGGGCACCGCCCTGGGTCCCCACGGGGTGCAGACCATGGAGTTCGTGAAGCAGTACAACGCCGCCACCGAGAACCAGCGCGGGACGGTGATCCCGGTGGAGATCACCATCTACGAGGACCGCACCTTCACCTTCGTGCTGAAGACCCCGCCCACGCCGGTGCTCATCCGCGAGGCGGCGGGGCTCGACAAGGGCGCGGCGACCGCCGGACGTGCGCAGGCCGGCACCATCACCGACGCCCAGCTGGCCGACATCGCCCGCACCAAGATGCCCGACCTGAACACCGCCGACCTCGATGCGGCCAAGAAGCAGGTGGCGGGCACGGCCCGTTCCATGGGCATCCTGGTGAGCGGCTGACAGCGCCACAGAGACGAGGAGAACGCCGGCCGTGCACAAGGGCAAGAACTACAAGCAGGCGCTCGAGCGCTTCGACCGCGAGCACCTCTACAGCCCGTCCGAAGCCGTCGACCTGGTGAAGGAGATGTCCTCGGCCAAGTTCGACGAGACGGTGGAGCTGGCCGTGCGCCTGGGGGTGGACCCCCGAAAGGCCGACCAGATCGTCCGCGGCACCCTGAGCCTCCCGTCGGGCACCGGGAAGACCGCCCGCGTGGTGGCCTTCGCCGCCGGCGAGGCGGCCGCGGCGGCACGCGCCGCCGGCGCCGATGTGGTGGGGGCCGACGACCTGGTGTCGAAGGTGGAGGGCGGCTTCCTCGACTTCGACGTGGCCATCGCCACCCCCGACCTCATGGGCCAGGTGGGCAAGCTCGGGCGCATCCTGGGGCCGCGCGGCCTCATGCCCAACCCCAAGACCGGCACCGTCACCACCGACGTCGGCAAGGCCGTCACCGAGTTCAAAGGCGGCCGGGTCGAGTACCGCACCGACAAGGTGGGCAACGTGCACGTCGGGGTGGGGAAGGTCTCCTTCGACCGGGCGAAGCTTCTCGCCAACGTGCACGCCGTGGTCGAGGAGCTGGTGCGGGCCAAGCCCGCCGCCGCCAAGGGCAAGTACCTGAAGGCCGTCACCCTGAGCTCGACCATGGGGCCCGGGGTGCGCATCGACCCCTTGCACGCCCGCGACACCGAAGAGGAGCTGGCGGCCGCCTCGGCCTGAGCTCGCCTCGGGCACCATAAGTTACCTATAAGGTATTAGGGGTAACTTATCTGGAGCAGGCTCCTGTGGGACCGACAGGCTCGGAGGTCGAGGTCGTCTGGAACGGACGGAGGATCCGCGCCTTCGTGCCGGCCCTGCTTCGCCGGCGTGATCTGAGTCTGGACGCGCCGACGGCGGCCCGAGCGGCGTGGGCGGCGACCGAGGTGGGGCACGCGGCGGAAGCGTTGGCCGGGGATTACGAGCCCCTCGCCCGGCTGCTCCTTCGTTCGGAGGGTGTCGCCTCCTCCCACATCGAAGGGATCACCGCCCCGGTCGTGGACGTCGTCCTGGCCGAGGAGCACCTCGGTCGTCGACAGTCCGGGGCCGGCGGCTGGGTGGCGTCCAACTTGGCGGCGGTCTCCGAGGCGGTGTCGAGCGCCGAAACGCCGGCGCCGCTGTCGGTGGAGGCCCTGTGCGATTGGCAGCGAGTTCTCATGCGGGGGAGCCCCACTCCCGAGCGCTATGTCGGACGGTTGCGCGACGAGCAGGGCTGGATCTGTGGGACGAGCCCGCTCGACGCCCATCTCGTCACACCCCCCGCCACCGAGCTTCCCGGCCTGCTCGAGGATCTCGTCGCCTATGTGAATCGCACCGACGTCGACGCCGTCGCCCAGGCGGCGGTCAGCCACGCCCAGTTCGAGGTCATCCACCCCTTCGGCGACGGCAACGGCCGCGTCGGCCGGATGCTCGTCGCCTGGGTGCTGGTCCGGCGCCTCGCACTGCTCGTCCCCCCACCGGTGAGCGTGTCCATCGCCGCCGACGTGGGCGGCTACTCCTCGGGCCTCGTGCTGTTCCGCTTGGGGAACCACCTCCCGTGGATCCGCTGGTTCGCCGATGCCGTGGCCGACGGCGCCAGGGCCCAGCGGGCGCTGGTGGCGAAGGTCGAGCAGCTGAAGAGCCGGTGGTACGAACAGCTGGCCCCGGCCGGCCGCAAGATCCGTAGCGACGCAGCGGTGTTCGCCGCGCTGGATTTGCTGCCACGTCATGTCGTGCTCACGTCGCAGGTGCTCGTCGACGAGCTCGGCCTGTCCCGCAAGACGGCGGTGGCCACTTTGCGCCGGCTGTCCGGAGCAGGGATCGTGACCGAGAGCGGGACGGTCCGACGCGACGAGGCCGGCAAGCCGGCGGTGCTGTACGTGTCCCGGGAGCTGTTGGGGCTGGCCGGCTCGAGCCCACTTCGGTAGGACCCACCCCGGCCGTCCTGACGACCTCTTGGCCCGGTGCCGGGCGTGGTGTCGGCCCGGCCGGACGCCGCAGATCACCGGTCCCGGCTCGACTAGTGTCTTGCGGTCGCCTCGGCCTCCAGCCGGGCGACCAGATCGACCAACAGCCGTTGCCGTAGACCTCCGGTCGCACTTGTGTGCCGAAGGGGCCCCCGGGCCCGCCTGACGAGGCGACGACCCATCCCCGCGTAGCCCGCTTGACGGGTGGCTCGGTGGCTGCGGTGACGGCCCCACGTGCGCCGAGGCGCATCGAGCAACTACAGGAGCGGAGATGGACGACCCGAGGCCCGAGAAGGTGGCCGTGGTCGACGAGGTTCGCCGGCGCCTCGACGGCGCCGAGGCCGCCATCCTCACCGAGTACCGCGGGCTGACCGTGGCCGAGCTGGCCCAGCTGCGCCGT
>DATHCF010000004.1:0-2340 GCA_035319705.1 Acidimicrobiales bacterium
CGCCCCCGGCATGGTCGGGTTGGAGACGGCGCTGGCGGTGACGCTCGGCGCCCTCACCGACGGCACCGGCATGACCCGTCGGCAGGTGGTCGGGCTCATGTCGTGGCAACCGGCGCGCATCGCCGGGCTGTCGGTCGAGCAAGGTGGCGACCAGGGGGGGCCGATCGTCCCCGGGGCGCCGGCCAACCTCTGCGTCTTCGACCCCGACGAGCGGTGGGAGGTCGACCCGGCACGTCTGGCCAGCCGCAGCCGCAACACACCGTTCGCCGGGCGCACCCTGTGCGGGCGGGTTCGCCACACCGTCTTCGCCGGCGAGCCGGTGGTGATCGACGGGGAGGCCCAGCGGTGACGGCCCCGAGCGATGATCGGGGCCGGGCGATGACGGCCATGGAGGGCGAGCCGACGCCGGCACTGCTGGTGCTGGCCGACGGCGAGGTGTTCGAAGGCGAGGCCATCGGCGCCGAGCCGCCCGGTGGGATCGCCACCGGCGAGCTCGTGTTCAACACCGTGCTCTCGGGCTACCAGGAGGTGCTCACCGACCCCAGCTATGCCGGCCAGGTCATCGCCTTCACCTACCCGCACATCGGCAACTACGGCGTCAACGTCGAGGACGACGAGGCGCCCGCGCCGCACTGTCGGGGTGTGGTGCTGCGGGCCCTGCCGCCCCGGCCGTCGAGCTGGCGGGCGCAGGAGTCGCTCGAGGACTTCCTGCGGCGTCACCGTGTGCCCGGCATCGCCGGCGTCGACACGCGCCGGCTGACCCGCCACGTGCGCGAGGTCGGGGCCATCGGCTGTGCCTTCGGCACCGCTTCCGAGCGGGCACTCGCCGCCGCGGCCGGCGACGAGCCGGGGACCACCGGTCGTGACCTGGTGTCGGCGGTGACCACCCCTGCTCCCTACGTCCGCGGATCGGGTCCCTACCGGGTGGTGGCCTACGACTTCGGGGTGAAGCAGACCATGCTGCGGTGTCTCGACCAGCTGGCCCAGGTCACCGTCGTCCCCGCCGACTTCCCGGCCGACGACGCCCTCGGGCAGGAGCCCGACGGAGTGTTCCTGTCCAACGGCCCGGGCGACCCCGCCGCCCTCGGGGCCCAGGCCGGCATCGTGTCCGAGCTACTGGGGAACGTGCCCGTGTTCGGGATCTGCCTCGGCCACCAGCTGCTGGCCACCGGCCTGGGGGGCCGCACCTACAAGCTGCCGTTCGGCCATCACGGCGGGAACCACCCGGTACAGAGGATGGCCGGCGGGCACGTGGAGATCACCAGCCAGAACCACAACTACGCGGTGGCAAAGGACTCGCTGTCCCCGGGGGGCACGGCGGTGGCCGAGGTCAGCCACGTGAATCTCAACGACGGCGTGGTGGAAGGCATCGTGGCGCTCGGCGTTGCCGCCTTCGGCGTGCAGTACCACCCGGAGGCCGGCCCCGGTCCGCACGACGCCCGTTACCTGTTCGATCGGTTCGCCGCGCTCATGGACTCGGTGCGGACGTGACCGGCGGGGAAGTGACCTCGGCGATGGCGGCGGATCGGCAGGCCCCCTGATGCCTCGGCGCCAGGACATCGAGTCGATCCTGGTCGTCGGTTCGGGGCCGATCGTCATCGGCCAGGCATGCGAATTCGACTACTCCGGGACCCAGGCCTGCCGCGTGCTCGGGGCCGAGGGATATCGCGTGGTGTTGGCCAACTCCAATCCGGCCACCATCATGACCGACCCGCAGCTGGCCGACCGCACCTATGTCGAGCCGCTCGACCCCGATGTGCTCGCCGCCATCGTCGAGCGCGAACGCCCTGATGCGCTGCTGCCGACCCTCGGTGGCCAGACGGCGCTCAACCTGGCCATGGACCTGTGGCGTACGGGTGTGCTCGAGGCCTACGGCGTGGAGATGATCGGCGCCAATGCCGAGTCGATCGCCACTGCCGAGGACCGGGAGCAGTTCAAGGCCGCCATGGTGGAGATCGGCCTCGAGGTCCCGGAGTCGGGGTTCGCCCACTCGCTCGACGAGGCGATGGCGGTGGCGGGCCGGATCGGCTACCCGCTCATGATCCGGCCCAGCTTCATTCTCGGCGGGGCCGGCACCGGGACCGCCCGCCACGCCGGCGAGCTGGCCCGTCTGGCCGGCGAGGGGCTGGCCGCCAGCCCCGTCCACCAGGTGCTGATCGAGCGCTCGATCTCCGGTTGGAAGGAGTTCGAGCTCGAGGTCATGCGCGATCGCGCCGACAACTGCGTGGTCGTCTGTTCCATCGAGAACCTCGACCCCATGGGCGTGCACACCGGCGACTCGGTGACCGTGGCGCCCATCCAGACCCTGTCCGACGTCGAGTATCAGGCCATGCGCGACGA
>DATHCF010000005.1:0-2836 GCA_035319705.1 Acidimicrobiales bacterium
ACGTCCGAGTGGCCGGCGAGGTACTTGGTCGTCGAGTGCACGACGACGTCGGCCCCCAGCCGCAGAGGTTGCTGGATCCAGGGCGTGGCGAAGGTGTTGTCGACGACCACGAGGGCGCCGTGGTTGTGGGCGACCGAGGCCACTCGCTCGATTTCGATGACGTGGAGCAGGGGGTTCGTCGGCGTCTCGACCCACACCATGCGCGTGTTGGTGCTGACGACGGTCTCGATGTCGGAGAGGTCCCCCACGTCCACCACCAGGCCGGCGTGCCGGTGCACGGCCGTGGCCAATCGGTAGGTGCCCCCGTAGCTGTCGGTCTGCATGACGAGGTGATCGCCGGGGCGCAGTAGCCGCATCACGGCGTCCTCGGCCGCCAGACCGCTGGCAAAGGCAAAGCCGAACGTCGCTCCCTCGAGCAGCGCCAGGTGTGCCTCGAGGCTGGCCCGGCTGGGATTGCTCGTCCTGGCGTATTCGTAGCCACGATCCTTTCCGACGGCGTCCTGCTCGAAGGTCGACGACAGGTACACCGGCGTGTTGACCGCCCCCGTCGCCGGGTCCGCTCCGCCACCGCCGTGCACGGCACGGGTCTCGAACCCCATTCCCTCGAGATCGGCCATGGGGCTCATCGTGGTCCCGTGGCCAGGGCGGCCAGCACATCCGAGCGGGTGATGACACCCACGGGATGGCCACGATCGAGCACCAGTAACGCCGGGGCGCTTTCCAGGCGGACGACGGCCAACTGGACCTGCTCGCCGGCCCCGACGGTGGGAAGGGGCTCGTCCATCACGTTGCCCACCTGTTGGTCGAGCACCGACGAGTCGGCGAAGACACGGTCCATGAGGCCCCGCTCGGTGACGGCGCCGACCACCTCTGCCAGCACGACTGGAGGCTCGTGCTTGACGACCGGCATCTGGCTGACGCCGTACTCCCTCAAGATGGCGACGGCTTCACGAACGGTCTCGTCGGGGTGGGTGTGGACGAGGGTCGGGAGCGAAGCGTCGCGCCCGGCCAGGATGTCGCCGACCGTGGAGCCGGTGTCGTGGACGAAGCCGTAGTCGGCCATCCAGGTGTCGTTGTAGAGCTTCGAGAGATAGCCACGTCCGGAGTCGGGGATGTGCACGACGACGACCGCCTCGGCGGGAAGCTCGCGCCCGGCGGCCAGGGCAGCGGCGACGGCGGTGCCCCCCGACCCGCCGAGGAGCAGCCCTTCCTCCCGGGTGACGCGACGGGCGGTGGCGAAGCTCTCGGCGTCCGAGATGGCGATCACCCGGTCGACCACGGAAGCGTCGTAGGTCGTCGGCCAGAAGTCCTCGCCGATCCCCTCGACGAGGTACGGGCGGCCGGAGCCACCGGAGTAAACCGAGCCCTCGGGGTCGGCCCCGATGACCTGAACCGAGGGATTGTGCTCCTTCAGGTACCTGCCGATGCCACTGATCGTGCCCCCCGTGCCGATGCCGGCCACGAAATGGGTCACCCGCCCACGGGTCTGCTCCCAGATCTCCGCCCCGGCGGTCTCGTACTGGGCGAGAGGGTTGTTGGCGTTGTGGTACTGATCCGGTTTCCAGGCCCCGGGCACCTCGCGGGCGATGCGGTCGGAGACCGAGTAGTAAGAGTCGGGATGCTCCGGCGGCACCGACGTGGGACAGACGAGGACTTCGGCCCCGTAGGCGCGCAACAAGGCGATCTTGTCCGTCGCCACCTTGTCGGGGCACACGAAGATGCACTTGTAGCCCTTACGGGCGGCCACGATGGCGAGCCCGATGCCCGTGTTGCCACTGGTGGGCTCGACGATCGTCCCACCCGGCCGGAGCTGTCCGTCCTTCTCGGCGCCCTCGATCATGGCCAGGGCGATACGGTCCTTCGACGACCCGCCGGGGTTGAACAGCTCGAGCTTCGCCACCAAGGTGCATTCGAGGTCCTTGGCCGTCCGATCCAGACGCACCATGGGCGTGTTGCCGATCAGTTCCACCAGCGAGTCGGCGACGTCCATGGGCGGCCCCGGGTCGGAGACCGGCCGCACGTAGACGCCGGTGAGCGCCGCGAGCTCTTCTTGGGGGACCGGCTCGTCGGTGAACAGCTCTGCCGGCAGCCCAGCCCGTCGAAGGCCGGCCGCCACCTTCCCCGCCTGGGCGAGCGGCCCATAAACGCCGACCCGCCGGGGAATTCGAGCCCGCAGGGCGCCCACGAGTGTCTCCACCGGCTCGCCTGATCCCAGACGCAGCACGTGGCGTGCCCGGTCCTCGAGACGCGGCGGAGGCGCGTCATCGCCCACGACAACCAGGACGTCCATGACGACCCTCTATCCAAATCGAATCGAACAGCGAAGAAGTGGCGCTTCGCCAACCTAGGCGATTCTCGAGTGAAGGGATCGGGTTCGTACCCCCTTTGACTTCTCCGGTTCCCCTCTCCCATTGAGCGGGAGCAGAACTAACCTAATAGAAAGAGGGTAATATCACCCTCGAGTCGTGGTCATAGGTGGGGGAGGCATCGGGGCGTGCTTCTCTCCGCCAGAGGGGGTGCCGCTAGTCGCGTAGAGCCCCGGCGTGCGCGATTCGTGCGCGAAGGATCGCGCACGACCTCCGGAATTGACCGGGACTCTGTGCGCCCCGGGGGATTCGAACCCCCAACCTGCGGATTAAGAGTCCGTTGCTCTGCCATTGAGCTAGAGGCGCATCGGCGAGTGTAGGCCACCGGGCCCGACGCGCCGGCAGGGGTCGAGGGCGAACATGGTTGCCGAAGGTGCGGAGCGTCTGAGGGTGACCGAGGGGACTTGAACCCCCGACCTCCAGGGCCACAACCTGGCGCTCTAACCAACTGAGCTACGGCCACCGTGTGT
>DATHCF010000006.1:0-16888 GCA_035319705.1 Acidimicrobiales bacterium
GTCCAGAGGCGATGGGGCCTCCTGAGGCGCCGCGTTCACGGGTTTTCCAACTGCTGAAACTCGGCTTTTGCCGCGACCGGAGGAGTCTGGAAGAGCGCCCACAGCCGGCACTCCACCAACCTCAGGAGTCCGCTAGCAGCGCCCGCACCTCAGGGCCTGCAAAGGCGGCGCCACGGGCCCTGCGACCGGCGGTCAGCACCGCACTCGCGGCTGTGACACTCGTTCCGCTAAGCGCGCTCGCAATCGGCGCCTTGGCGGTGCCAGGTGGGCTTGCCAGCCTCAACCAGTACGGAAACCCAAGCGGAGTTAGGGGGGTCGCCCATGCAGCGACCTCCCAGGTCCTGCGCCAGGAGTCGAATCACTCGATTGACAGTACCGGTTCAGCCTCCCAGTCAGCGGCGAGCAGCTCGTCGGTCTGCTGGGAATCAGAGAACTGGTCGGGCTATGCGGTTGCTAGCGCCCCCCCGTCGGGAAGCTCGTGTTCGTTTCCGTCGAGTTCTTCCAATAAGAGCTACTCAGGCAAGTACACGAGCGTGAGCGCCACATGGACCGTGCCTACGGTGACATCCTCGGTCTCGGCTACCTATTCGTCGCTATGGACGGGCATCGACGGCTTCACCAACAACGATCTAATCCAAGCCGGCACTTCGCAGTTCTACACCGCCGGCAAGGCTTCCTACTTCGCTTGGTGGGAGATCCTTCCCGCCAGCGAGACCACCATCTCTTCCATCACCGTCCAGCCTGGCGACTCGATCACCGTTTCGATCGCTCAACAGACGTCGGCCATCAAGTCGCCCGTGACTTGCAGTTCAGGGAAATGGCTCATCACATTGACAGACAACGGCAGCAGTACCCATGCGGCACAAAAGGAATTCGCCAGCTGCCAGTCCTATTCGGGACCTGACAATTCGGCTGAATATATCGTCGAAGCACCCGAAGTGAACGGGAGCATTTCCTCACTCGCGGATTACACGAGCGCAACCTTCGGTGCTCCTAGTGTGCTGGAAATAAATGGCGCCGATATGCAGATTGCGCCAGGCACAGGGGGGGAGATGGTGCAGCGAAGCTCATCCACTAGCAAGGTTGTCTCAGTGCCCTCTGAGCCCGACTCCGCCGGAGACGCCTTCAGCTGTGCCTATGGTTCCTCTCAGCCTGCCGCCCCCTAATCCAGAGGCTCCTGCAGGATCGTGACAGGAGATTCCTAACTAGCTCCGAAAGTCGAGAGGCGAAGAGGGACCACTAAGTGAGGACAAGGCAGAACTACGTTTCCACCGCCTGCCGGAACGGGGATCACAAGGATTGCGAGCATCTCGTGCTCCTCTGCACTTGCCAGTGCCATGAATGCCAGTGGTCGCGCCGGGTCGAGCGGCGGAAGAAGTCACACGGGACCAGCGGGAACGGAGCAGAGTCGCCTCCCGAGGGTGATGAGGCCGCATAGTCCAGGAACGCCGCCGACTCCCTTGGCTATACCAGCAGCACGGAAATCACGCATGGACGCGTATTGGACCGTTCACGACCGACCTGTACTGCCGGGAGCAGGACGCCTTGGCCAGGCCGATCCGCCGATCCGGAGGGCTCAGACCATCCTGCTATCCCAGTCGTGAGCGATACCGCTCGGCCGTCCGTCACTCGCCTTCGACGAGGTTGGCGAGGCGGTCGAGAGAGGCCTGCAACCGGTCGGCCGTGGTCGCCCGAGCACGCGCAAGTCGCTTCTCATCCGTCAACTGAGTCCAGTCGTAGGTGTGGGTGACTCGCGTTCGTGATGGTGTGATCGGCTCAAGCTCCCACCGCCACAGGTGGCCTGGCGGCTCCTGGCCGGGTTCGGCGGGCTTCCATGCAATACGCCTACCCTCTTCGAACTCGACGACGTGATTCTCTCGGACGTTCCCCCTTGTGGATTTCATGCTGAACACGTCGCCCAGCTTCCTAACGCGCTGCCCGTGGGTGGCTTCGACGAGGTTGTCATTGCCGTCCCATCGAGGTTGTTGCGTCGGGTCGGCGATGAACTCGAAGATCCTTTCAGCGCTTGCTCCAATCTCGCAGCTGGCGTTCACGATCCGGGGAGCGTCTTGGTGATTGGGCACCTCCGTATCCAAGCACAAGGCAGGTAGTTCTTCGGCCAGGCGAGCCAGCCGAGGCCGATCGAGATCGCTTAGGGCTTGATCCCGGATGGGCGGCCTCAGAGCCAGGGCGACCGGATGCGGCATCCCGGTCGGAGCGTGCTGGGATAGCGTTGCACTGGGCGGGGGGAGTGTGGCATGGCGAGGTTCGGAGCACCTCGGAACCGTCGTCTGATTGTCCCGGCTGGAGCTGCATTGATCGCCTTTGGACTGAGCGGCTGTCTCGGTTGGTTGATCCAGCTTTCTCGGACTAGCGGAGTCCTCAAAGGTGTGGCATGTATCAGCGATACGACCTGCATAGCAGTTGGAAGTCGATCGGGTGGCGCACTCGTTGAGCAAACCACTGACTCAGGCGGTTCCTGGACAACTGAACTCTCCGGTGTCAGCGGGCCGCCTCTTCAAGCGGTGTCATGTTCTGGCACCGTGATCTGTGTCGCCGTGGGTGACGATGGCACCGTGCTCACGTCGGACGATGGAGGCAGTGCGTGGTCGCAGACGGCGATCGCCGACCTGCCTCCAACTGCATCGCTCTCTTCGGTGGCGTGTCAGGGCGCGGAGGACTGCTGGGCATCCGTCGGAGTGTCGGCTGGTTCCTTCTCGATGCCCAGTGGGTCCATCCAGTCAGCCGGGCTTGTCGAAGCGACGAGCGACGGTGGCACCACATGGAACCAAGAGACCTGGCCGATTCCTGCATTCGACGGGACCACCGACGGGCAAGTTGCCGGAGCAAACGGGGTGAGCCTCTCGCTCTCTTGCCCCTCGACCGGCGTCTGTGTCGGGGTTGGCGCGGTGAGCTATCTGATTAGCCAAGGAGAGACCACCCTACCGCCCGAGGGAATCGACATTACGATCGGTGTGCTCGTCTACACCGACGATGGGGGAGAAAATTGGTCGTCTGTTCTCGTTGGTCGGGATGACAGCGAGTTCATCTCCGTGTCGTGTCCAACGACGACCACGTGCATCGCCTTGGGAGAGGACAACGGAGGCGAGGAGAACGGCGGGGTCGACCACGCATTCAGCCTGTCCCGGTCCGATGGGAGCTGGGCCCTGTCAAGGCTGCCCTTTGATTCGTTACTCGCCCCGGCGGTTTCAGTCAGCTGCCTCAACACGACGAGCTGCCTCGCTGTGGGCACCCCTGCCGTCTCGTCCTATGGCTCGCCCGTACTGAGCACCTCCGACGGCGGGTCAACATGGCAGCCTGAGGCGACCGCCGACTCACAAGCGAACCTCGAAGCCGTGAACTGTGTCAGTGCCAGTAGCTGCTGGGCAGTGGGTAGCGATTCCAATGGGGCGTTAATCCTTCATACCGTGACCGGCGGTGAAGCGTGGCCGAGTGTCACAGGAATCTCTCCATCACAGGGGCCAATCACCGGCCGTACAACAGTGACGATTACCGGTGTCCACTTCGACCTTGGGGTCACGAGCGTCTCCTTCGGGTTAGCGGTTACTACTGACTTCACCGTTGTTTCGACTTCGGAGGTCACCGTGACCGCTCCGTCTGCTCCAGGAGGCGCCCCGACGACCGTCGATGTGCAGGTCAACTCGCCACTTGGGGCCAGCCCGGTCAACCCCGACGACCAGTTCACCTACGGCTCGGGGTAGAACCGACCGATAGTGCCGGTGGTCGCCTGGCCTGATCAAGGCCGCGGTCGGGGCCTTCGCTAACCAGAGCGCCCTCGTAACACCCGCCGCCGGAGCGATCCCCGTCACCCTGCCCGAGAGCCAGGCTGAGGCGTCGCGCTTCAGAAGTTCACGTTCGATTGCAGCCACCATCTGCTCGATCCTCTTGCGCAAAAGAGGGGAAGCCAACAATCTCAGCCAGCACATCTTGACTCTGCTTGCGCCGTTCAGTCCCAGTGGCCTCGAATGCTTCGGTGATGTGGGCCGCCTGACATCCAATACGGCGGAGTTCCTGGGCCAGGCCTAGAACAGGAAGGGGCTTTGGCGACGACCAGGTCTCATCGGCCTCGGGAGGACCGACCTCAGCCAAATATCCCCCGGGCACCGCTTCGATCCGAAGCATGGTGACATTCCGCTCGTCCCAGCCTCGTCGCTTGGACCGCCCGGGATTGCGGGGCTGGGTCCGGCCAGCCCAAGCCCCCGAGGTGAGGACCGCCACGGGCGACCGGGATCAACCGCCCCTCGGGATTATGGGGCGGTCCGGTCAATCGGCTGGGAGCGAAGAAACGGCACGTTCCGCCTCGGTGCTGCGATGGCCGGAGCTTACTCCGCGCTCGTCGTCGTCGCTGAAACGAGGTCAGCTGACACGTCGTCGTAACCCTCGACCGTGTGGCCCTGCGAACCCGTCCCGATAGAGCTTGGTTACCACACCCTGAGAGAAATACCGCTCCTCATGGCGCTTGGTCGGATCGGGAAACCACCCTCGGAGAGGTTTCCCGTCTTCCCCAAACTTTGCTCCTGCAGGCAACGGGCGATCATCTTCCACAAACTCACCCATGCCACTTCCCCCAATGCTCGTGACCCACCTCCGTCCTTAGCGTCCCTCCCGGCAGATTGCCCTCCTAGAGGCAGAAGCCTCTCTTCGGCGCTCCCTCATCGGTGGATCGAGACAGGGTCACTCCAGTCACCTCTTCAGAAAGCTGTCACGTTGAGTTCATCTTCGCCGTTGACTATCGCCTCTTTTCGACCCATGAATCGTGTGATGGAGTGATTTTCGTGGCTCATGAGGAAGCCGCGATGACCAATATCCACTCCAATCCGTCAGCTTGTCGAATCGGGTCGTGGTGGCTAAGAAGTGAAGACGCGCTGCCCGACGAATCACCTCTTTGGTCTGTTCTCGCTAACCGTCTTCTCTCACTCGCAAGTGTGTCAAACGGGAGGCTGATCACGACGACCCACCGGTTGATGTTCTGTCCTCACCGCTTTGGTCATGCAAGTATCGGAGTTGCCTGGACGGCTCCCTGGGAGAAGGTCAGGCGTGTGTCAGTGGAACCGAGTCCCATGGACGTCATCGGTTTTCGTGATCGTCCTTTGATCGGTATCCAGCTCGATGATGGCCGCAAAGAGCGATTTTGGGTGATCGCGCCCATCCGATGCGCTCGCCGTCTCAACCAGATGATTCGTGAGCCCTGACGGTTCGCTAGAAAAATCCCGCTCCGGACTAGGGTCTTCCTCGCGATCGCTGAACCTGAGCCAATCCTCCCGACCAACGACAACAGCATGAGTCCAACAACCGGACTCCATGGAACTCAGGGCAAGGCACGGACTCCATGGAACTCAGGACAGGGCAGAGCAGTCACGAAATCGGGGCGATTCAGTCCCACGCCGATCCTTCTCCAAGGCGACAACGGAGTCGGGAAGCTGCAATCGCTTGTCGATCACGATTTGAGTACGACAAGTGGCGCCTCTGGTTCGGCCATCCTGTATGCCGGACCAGGCTCGAGCTGTCCGGGGCCTTCGGCCAGATCGTCGGTGACGACCCTGCCCGAGAGTGTTCAGCGAGAGTGATCCCGGATGGTCCCCTCGGAGGCCATGGCGACCGAGCTCGGCACGTATCGGATGGGCTGTGGAAGACTGAGCGCCACTTGTTGGTGCTCGAAAGTAAGGAGGTTGATCTGACGGCGATCGTTATGTTCTTGGAGTTACCCGGCGTATCGACCCAGCAGTACGACCAGCTGAACGAAGCAATGGGCACGACTCGGCCAGAAGATGAGCCTGAAGGTCTCATCTCGCACGTCTGCGCGACGACGGGTGACGGATTGTTGATCTGCGATATTTGGCGATCCCAAGAAGACTTAGATGAGTTTCAAGCGAACCTTTTGGGTCCTGCTGCCGCGAAGCTGGGGCTTCCTCAAGGCCCGCCGCCTCGGATCGCTCAGCTGCACTACGAGGTCAGGCCATAGACTTCAGCCCGCGGCCGACGAAGAACGCGAAGGGTCGCCTAGCCCGGCCAGGGCGAGGTCCCTCAGACCGAGGCCGAATCGGCCTGATAAGCCGGTTGGCGTCATTCCCGCTTGGGTGATGTGAGCGACCTAATCGCGCTGGTGCACTTTGGCGATGCTCACGGGCCGGTGTTTTGCTTCTCACTCACGGCGAAGGTAGTGATTGTCCTGGATCGTCCCAACGGTTGAGCCGCCTAACAAGATGGAACCGAAAAGGAGTCCCGCCGACGACAGCCCGAGACCAATGGTGCTCAGGTGTGCCCCCATCACGTAAAGGACCGAACGCAGACAAGGAGCGCACCTACGGTAAAGCTTCCCGCCTGTATGCGCCAGTGAGGCCGAGTCCGCTCGAAAGCGATACGAAGGTCTTTGTTTGCCGCCCTCCGGCGTTCTCGTCGGCTCACGCCACCAAGCCGTCGTCGGCGGTCTGCCCTCTGAACTTCCTCCCGAGCTTGCTCCCAATCGGTTGATCACTCGACCGGGACCTCATCCCCGGGAACGGGCTCCCAATCGCCCCATTCCATTTGGCAATCATGCCGCTGCTGTCGCACTCCTGGGGTCGAAATCCGCAGCCGTGTCCGGTAGCGCAAAATGCCGGGACCGGGATGGGCAGGTCAGGGTCCCTGGCCAGGTCAGGACCGCTGGGTCGGTCGAGATCGCTCAGCCCAAGGCGCCGCCGATCCCGGTCGGAGCGGCCCCCGAGCCGAGGTGATCGGGTCCGGCAGGTCCCGGATACCCCTACGTGGGTTCTCCGCGGGTGTCAAAGGCCGCGCCGAAGAGATATGCGGTTGCCAGGCTGCGATACGGGCGCCACTTCTCGGCCAGCGCCAACACCTCCGTGGGTGTCGGAAGATGATCGAAACCATACGCCTGACGGATGACCTTGCGGAGAGCGAGGTCGCCTGGGAGGACGACATCAGGGCGGTCTAGAGCAATGATGAGGAAGCCGTGCACGGTCCACGGTCCGATTCCTGGAATGGTCGTAAGGCGGGCTTCGATATCCGCATCGGTTAGGCTGTTGAAGAGAGCGTCGCTTAGTGATCCATCCCGAAAGAGGGCGGCAACGGCGCGGACGGTTTCCACCTTGCGTCGAGAAAGTCCAGCTCGACGCAGCCGCTCAGGCGCAATAGCCAGAAGCTCCTGTGGCCCCGGCATATGACCGCCGAAGGCGTCCTGGACGTGGTCGAGGATTCGCCTGGTGGCAGACACCGAGAGCTGCTGACCGATGACCTGAAAGAGCAGCGTTCCAAACGTGTCGAGGGGAGGCAACTCTGCTAGCCAGGCTCGGGGATCGAAATCAGGATGCGCTGCAATGATCTTCGCCAAGGTGGGATCGGATTCTCCGAGTCGAGCGGTCGCCTTCTTCTGCCACGTGTGTCTCCTGACCACTGCCGCTGGCCCTGGCGTAGCTTCGCGAGGCGACATGGTTCCAGGTTGCCCCATGATTGCTCGCCATGCTGGGACCCAAGTCACTTAACTAGCCGGATCATCTGACCTCGGAGGACGCGGCCGACCGGGTATCCCGGCCCCCGAGTGTTACCGAGCGCCCTGCCCAGGAGCCAGGGAGCGAAAAAACGGCACATGTCGCCCGGTCCACTTCGTTACACGGCTCGACCTGAAATTTCTGTTATCGGATGCCTTGGCGAACCCAAAGCTCATTGACAGTGCCAGCGCTCGCCTTCCTTATGTGACACCCACCGGTCGGTTCATTGTGGGTTGCCGATCCGAACCCTGGCGCGCCAGAGCCGACCCTCCCAAGTCGAGAGGTCGGCTAAGGAACCCCCAAAGTGGAGCTAGTGCCCGCGAGACAACCTTTTCGGTCGAGGGCAGACAGAGCCATTCTGCTGACGGCAACGCCGGTTGGGACGATTCTATGCCAGCGCGTACTCTCCGCTGGCATCACGAACGGAGATCGAGAGCCCCTTCTCGATGAGACGGTGCAATGCAACCATGACTGCCTTGGTTACCACGACGGTGGCCGTCAGATCCACCGTCAGTTCGGTCTTGGGAGGCAAGTGCTTGAGGGCAAGGGCGGCCTGGCTTACGGCAAAGGCATCTACCTCGCCCTCAAGACGCAACTGTCCCTCATCGGAAAAAAGCAAGAACTGAGGTGCGGGCGCATCCGAGGGTGCAAGGGGATGCAACGTCGCCAAGTGGCGCAGGGTGTCGATATTGATCCGTTGTCGGTCGAAAGCGCACAGCCCCGTCACGGGATTCTCCGACATGAGCCGATCGGCCACGATCTCCCATCGGATCCAGGCCTGGAGACGCTCGGGATCAGTGACCAGTGGCGTGTTGTCAGCGGCGACGCGTATCCCGGTGTAGCCCTTGGTCAAAGCCTCAGCCAGCGCATCAGCGAAAGTGGCCCGCTGGGTGTCGGCATCGACAACCCCACTCTCCCCGTAGACCTCGCTGATCCTCGCGATCTGAAGGGTGTCTGAATCCAGCGCCGCGGCAAGCTCGGCCATTGGCGTCGATCCGGGGTCGTCAGCGACGTACATAAGCCGCTCACCGCGCTGGGCCCCCTCCTCTAGGAATGGCTTCGCCACAGCGGCGAACTCGCAAGATCCAGTGAAGACCCATCCGATATGGTCATGAGGCCGCATACGCAGAAGCTCGAAGCATGAGCCCCGGTTTCGCATTGCACCTCCCCGTACTTTCGGAGATTGTAGTGGCGCATCATGCCGGGACCAGGGCGCCCTCCCCAGGGCCTCCAGCCAGGTCAGCTACGCCGAGGGCGACCGGGTAGCGCGGCCGGGCATGACACAGCTCGCTCAGCGTCGGCAGCAACCGACCGAACACGGTAGGTACCGCCTGGGGCGCATTCCGATACCGCACCGGGCGCTTTCGGCTGGGTCCGGGTCAGTAGGCGCTCGGCGCATCCGCTTTCTCGTGAGCCCCCTGCACATTGCTAGCGCACTTGGCGGTTAGACCGAGGGACGTGTCGAACGGAACTTTCGCCATCGACGTACCACCTCACCCGACTCTCGACGCACGGCTAGTTGTCGGAGAGTGCTACCTGTGCCAGTGCCTCGGTCTGAGCCAACGTGCCCGAGGATTGAGCCGCGACGAGGGTCCTACTGCTATTGGAGTAGGCGTTCACGATGCTGCGCCCACCGACAGTCTGGCCGTAGGCACCGTCACCTACACCGGAAATCGCAGGCATAGCTGGATCTCCCGGGGCGTGGGTGACCTGTCCGGCAAAGACCGTCGCGCTTTGGTGGGCAAATATCGTGACGCCCGCATTAGCACCGGCGGTGCTTGATGGGTACTCGCAGACGATCCCCCCTCCCGCTGTGGGAGTCTGCACCGGGCCACCGTAGGAGCCGCCGAGTGCGGCTACGGCTTGGGCAAGTGTCGGGCAGATTGCCGATGTGGTCGATGCGGGTGCCCCCGTGGTGGAGGACGAGGCGGAAGGGGAAGTTGGGCTCGTCGTTGAAGCACTATTTAGTCCCGATCCACAGGCCGCCAAAATGAGACCACCCGCAAGAGTCGCTGCCAATAGGGTTCTCTCGTTCACCGGTCCCAATCGCAACAACCTGTCCATTCCCCTCACCTACATTTCTTCTTCTCGCGTGACATCCAGGTTGCGGAATGTCGGAGGAGCGTCACACAGTTTGGCCAGCTGAGCGGCGAATTCGGCTGTCTCAGGCCGGTTTGAATTCTCCATCGCCTCTTCGTAAGAGGGAAACTCGACGATGTGGATATAGGTTCGGTCGTTATCGCGGTCTCGGCCTTGGACAGCCCGACTCGCAGTGCGGATACCGCTGGTCTTGGCGAGCCACTCATCGAGGGTCTGGTTGAACGCATCGATGTCGCCCGTTTTGAATTCAATTAGTTGAACGAACCTCATTTATGCCTCCCGGGTTGACCGCTGATGCGGCGACAGCGGGACTGTAGACGAGAACGAATCATGGTGCTACTGACTGCGACCTGACCCGGTGGACGGGTACGGTGCCTTCTCGGCCCATTCGGTCGCCGGGACAGGACTACTATTTCGACCTAGTGGTCGCTTCGTCTAGATCAAGGCAGTCAGGCGCGCTCGGGATCGCTCCGGGCGGCCGATATGGGTCGGCTGGCCTCGGGGCTGGGGTGATCGGGTGCGGCACGTACCAGTCCGGGCACGGAAGCTGCAGTTACCGGATCGACATCGACAAGTAGCTCACTCAGCGAGCGGCCCGTCGCCCTTCCGACGACGCACCGGGTTGTCATCAGATTTGATCCGCCGCTCTACCCAGGACCATTGGCCTTCGTGGCACTCGCAGGCGCAGAGGACGGGAGGTCCCTCCTGACAAGGCTTGTGCTGCCCATCCCGGCAGTATCCCGAGACGTATGTGTCAAGTGTGTCAGGCACAGCCACAGGATGGCCCACTGGCTGTGACCCTTGTAGGGACCAGGGTCGGAAGATCATGTGGTGGTGAGTGTCCAAGTCAGGGTGACGGTGATGGTCTGGTTGCAGTAGCTGGAACATGCAGAGTCACCCGACGGCAGACCGCTGACGGTGAACTTGTACCAGGTACTGGTGACCGGGCTGGAGATCGTGTACGGCCCGCCCGATGACCAATTCGCCAAGGTCGCACCCTGCGTACCGATGGTGGTGTTGGTGCCACCGGTGGGGTAGTTGGCGCACGAGCCGTTGTTTGTGTTGGACCCGCCAGTGACGGTGACCGTACCGCTGGTGTTCAACTCAGCGGTGTTCACGGTCAGCTGGCTCTGCAAGGTGCTCTGACCCGATCCACCGAGGGTCGCGCCCAAAGTGAGCGTCGACACTGTAGCTGTGCCGGAGAAGTCAACGCCCATACACGCAGTGGTGGTGGAGGACCCCGGCTCCAGGTTGGTCACGTTGAACATGGCTGTGCCCGTGCTCGTGGCCGAACCAGCTTGACCACCCTGGTTGTCCTGCAGGAGCACCGTGTTGCTGGAGAAGGTGTTGTTGGGGTTGCTGTCGGAGATCGTCCACGCTGCCCAGGTGCCGAAGGACGCCACCGATCCCAGGAGCAGAAGGAAGAGCGCGGAAAGCAGAAACTTCCTCCCTCGCCCGCTGCGCCGCCCGTGCATGGCGTGTCGCGCTGTCAACCTTTACCCTCCTCGACTTTCCTCTCTCAGTCGGCGGTGTCCCAACTAAGGGCAATGTTCCGGGCAGCAGCATGCCGGCGGGCCCTCGATGTGGCAGCGAGCATCCTTAGCGACCCGCCGGAACTCTCTTGAGACAATTCGGCGGCTGACCAGGCATTCTTGACGTCGCTCGATACGGGTTTTCCTGCCGTATTTACGGGTAATTTCTCCGTAGCTGCATGGGCTCCGGCGACGGGGCGCGCATGTCACGCTTAATCCCCTGATGAAACCCCCGGCTGCGGACCTGAGCTCGCCTGACCTGCTCGCTGAGCTGCCCGACTGCGTACTCGTCCTCGACGAGCACGGCCAGGTTCACTGGGGGAACAGGGCGGCGGAGCGACTGTTTGGGAGGTCACTTCGCGACTCGATTGGATTCCCTGCACTTGATTTGGTTCATCCAGACGACCTGGAGTTCGTCCTACGGTCGTTGGCAAGTGTGCAGCGCAAGGAGATCGGAACCCTCATCGAGGTCAGGGCCAAGACTGCCACAGGTTGGCGTCTACTTGAAGTCATTGGTGCACCCGTTTCTTGGCCAGACGAGCCAAGCGCGGTGCTCTTCTGTATGCGCGACATCACGGAGAGACGGCGATTTGAAGTCGCGCGCAACGACGATGCCAGGTTTAGGTCGGTGGTTCAAAATTCCCCCGACATGACCATCTTGCTGACCCCTTCAGGAACGGTGGAATCGACGTCCGGAGCGCTCAGCCGGATTCTCGGACATGATCCAGAGGAGGTGGAAGGACAACGACTCGTCGACCTTGTGATTGAGGACGACCGTCCAGAGTTCCTCGCTTCACTTCACTTGGCCGCGCAGGATGCTACTGCTTTGAACCCCGTGACAGTTCGGGTGCAGTTGCATCACCATGGAAGCAGAGTCCCCACACCGGTCGAGATGCTGTTTGTGAACCTATTAGACGATCCCACGGTTGGAAGACTCGTGATTTCCGCGCGCGACATCACAGCACAAGTGGCCGCGGAGAAAGATCTCTACGAAAATGAACAGAAGTTTCGCAAGATCTTTACTCAGGGTCCTCTCGGGATTTGCTTAACCGATTTACAACAGCAAATCACGGATGCCAACGGTGCGTTTTGTGCCTTTGTGGATCACCCGCTGAAGGACGTCGTGGGAGCGACTTTTGGCGTCTTCATTCATCCGAATGACCGCGAAAGGGACCACAGAATACTGCGCCTGTTGGAGGGACAAGCTTCCCAAACACAAACGGCTGACATTCAATTCCTTTCGGATCGAATGGAGGGCGCGTTCGGAAACGTCACGACAACACTCGTACTAGATGACCAGGGTGAACCCATCTACTGCCTTCGAATTGTAGAAGATATCACTAAGCGTAAAATGCTCGAACGTGAGCTCGTTGCTCATGCAAGTACAGCGAGCAAGCTTCTTGCTAGTTTAACAGCCAGGGAGACTGAAATTCTGGAGCTGCTCGATAAAGTCGCGACTGCCTCCGCGATCGCTGACCGGCTAAGTGTGTCGGTTAGAACCGTGGAATCTCATCTGGAAAACGCTTACCGCAAGCTGGGAGTGCATACACGGGGCGCAGCGATCGCCGAGTTCGGGCGTCTAACGCGAGCCGTGACAGGTCTTCCTCACGAAAGAGAGCACCCGCCGGCGTAGTGTCAGACCTCACCCGGAGCCGCGGAATTCGATCGGACAGACGCGATCAGGATCGTTTTGCACCGGGTTTGCAGGCGCGTATGCCCCGGATGCCAGAGTGACCGGGTGCGGCACTTCTCGCCCGAGGGCATTTCGTTATCACGAGATCGTTTCCGGGCGCTTCGCGTACCCTGTTCTCGGCAGAGCATCTGCAGCTCAAGGCCTAGTTTGCGATGGGGTGTGATGGAGAACGAACGGAGGGAATCTGGTGTCCAAGATCCTGGGCCCTTCTACCACGGGGGCAAAGCAAACCTAAAGGTGGGCGACTTGCTGCGACCCGGGTTCCGTTCGAACTTCGGTGAGCGGCGGAAGGCGAACTACGTCTACTTGACCGCGACCTTGGATGCGGCCACGTGGGGAGCGGAACTGGCCGAAGGTGAAGGGCCTGGCCGGATCTACGAAGTGGTCCCCACGGGCCCGATCGAGGATGATCCGAATCTCACGGATAAGAAGTTCCCGGGTAACCCGACGAGGTCATACCGCACACAACATCCGGTGCGGGTGGTTGGCGAGATCTTGGGCTGGGAGTCACATGCCCCCGAGGTGCTCCAAAGCATGCGCAACCGTCTTGAGGAACTCAAGAGGCTCGGCATCGAGGCAATCAACGACTGAGGATCTGTTGCCAGCCCTCGTGAGCCGAACCCGCTCGCAATCGCTCAGCACACCGGTGTTATCGCCTGGGTGGCCAGCGGCGGCCAACCGCCCCACTCCGGCATCACGTATCGTGCGCGGGCGGGAATTGCAGATACCGGGTAGTTCATGTCCCCAAAACGCCAGGCACCTAGCCATCCGTGGGTAGTTCGATCGAAGATTCAGAGTTCAGGTTGGATGTTGTCCACGCGTCACCTCGCGGGCTGGTTGGGGTTGTCCCCTAATCGTCAGCACCCATTAGTCGGCGGTGAGGACGGTCTTGGATACCCGGTGCTGGCGCGCTAGCTGTGCCGAGGTGAACGCTAGCGATACCCACCGTCTTTGCGAGTAGAGCTTCGTCATGTTGTCGTACCACGGCGATTTCGGGTTGGTGGCCTGCGAGTAGGTGAGGATCCCTTGTGACACCGGACCGTGCTGGGTCAGCTCAATGGTCAGGACCAATGAGTTTCCGTAGTCAACCTGGCCGTAGGAGAAGCCGTTGTAAAGAGCATTCTGACCATCGTAGGCGTCGATGGCGTTGTAGCAGGTTTCGCAACCCGGGATCGGGATGGTCGTGCCGTTGCGGGTGACGTGCTGGACCTGACCCAAGCTCGCATCGAGGGCGACGTGGTGGTGCTGGAGGTTCTCCACGGCCTCGGCCAGGGCAGTGAGGATCTGCGGATTGGCCGTGTTCAGTTGCCACGGGGTGAGCAGCGGGAAGATGGGGTTGAAGGCGTCGGCCCACAGGCCGTTCGGGCCGGTGCTCGACTCCGAAGGAGCGTACTCCGACCACACCTGGAAGAGCCAGCCCCCCGTGGCACCCAAATCACCGGTCCCGTTGTAGTGGGCCAGCACTTCGCACGCCTCGGCCAGATTGACGGTGGTGCCATCGCTCGCCTTGGCCGAAGGGGTGGCCTCGCAGGTGCTGACCAAAGACGGGAGAACGAGCTGGGCCAACATCGATTGGTTGCTCTCCCACATGGCCTGGAGCGAACCGAGGGTGAACTTGGGTGAACCGAAGCCGTCGGTGCCATCAATCCGCTTGGCGATCATCTGATTGCCAAGCCGCGTGCGCAGGTCCTGGATGATGTCGATGTTGCCGATGATGGGTGGATAAGCAGGAAACGGGGCACTCGGGTTGGCCAGCCAGTAGGAGTCGTTCGAGTTATCGACGTAGTCGGTGCGGACGGTGTGAGGCAGGTCCGCGCCGTCGAAGATGCCCGGCAACGGCGTTCCGGGGTCGATATCCCACGCGCACGCCGTTCGCGATCCGTCGAGCGTCACTATTCCCACTGCCTGGTATAGGAGCTGGGCCAGGCCAGAGGGCATGCACGACTGAATCAGCGACAGCGGCACATTGGGGGTGTTTTCCACATCCCCGTAGTAGACGTGGCCGGTGTCATCGGCGGCCACGGTATTGAAAAACGGGATGGCAAGGTACTTGGACTGAATCGACAGGAGATCCTGGACAGAGGTGGCCTGACCCATGCGGAAGTACTCGTTGCCAGCACGAAAGAGATCATTCTTCATCGAGTCGTCCATGGCATAAGCAGTGGTGGTGGTCCAGTGATAGCCGAGGATGGAGCCGGGCAGGCTTACTTCGATGACCGGTCCCCACTGGGTCGTGTAGAAGATGTGGCGCACGCTATGGTGGTGCCCGGTGTCCACCACCACTGTTTGTGACATCATCTTCTGCGGCTGGCCGTCCACCAGGTAGCTAGTCGGGTCACCGGGGACCAGGTTCAGCTGGTAAAGGGTGAAGTGCAAGTCCGTAGACGACGTGTGGGTCCACGCCAGATCCTGATTGAACCCGAACAACACGAGGGGAATACCTGCCACCGTGCCTCCCTCGACGTCGTACTGGCCGGGCACGGTGAGCTGGGCCACCCAGAGCCGATCGGGGCCCTCCCACGGGAAGTGGGGATTGGCCAACATCATGCCGTCGCCCGCGGCGGTGTCCTGGCTCCCGACGGCGATAGCGTTTGAGCTCATCTTGGCGTTATGACTCGTTCCGCCCGCGCCGAAGGCATCCAGGAGAGAATCCACGTCGGGTGCCGATATCGCAGCAGTGCTCGCGGTCGCGCTCGTGGCGGTTGGCGGCATGGCATCGACCTCATATTTGATGAACTGCTCGCTCGACGCCTCCATGAGAAGCTGGTAGGCACGCAGGAACATGTCCTTCAGGGTGATGGGCTGTACCCACGGCTTTCCCTTGCACGTCGGGTCGTTGAGCTGGCCCGAAGCTAGATAGGTGTTATAACCCGACACGAAGCCTTCATAGAGCAACAGGACCTGGGGCAGCGGACCGAGTGGTGGTGGCTTGTGCAGCTCCTTGACGGCCGTGTTGAACAAGTTGGAGTTAGCCATCCACTTCCAAAACAGGTCGGAGTCGAGGTTGGTGTTGGAGACGCCTGCCGGGTAAAGGATACTGAGGGCGTTGGGGCCAAAATACTCGGAGCGCTCCCCGTTGACTGTGACGAAGTCCTGGGCAAGCAAACAGAAGTTGTCCTGCGAAAAAGCCCAAGCTTCCCCGTAGCCTAGGGCTCGGAAGTTACTGGCAGTGATGTGCGGGATACCAGCGCTGTCCCGGACGATCGTCACCTGCTCGGCAGTTGCAGCGCTCGGTGGTTCTGAGCAGGCGGTGAGACCGACTGCCAGCGAGAGAACGGCCAGGAGAACGGGGATGCGGTTCCTTGTGTACACGAGTGACCATCGCTTCATGGGACGACCTTCAGGTTCATGAGAGCTTCGCATCGACAGGACAACGAAAATAGGCGTTGCCTTGAGGATTAACAATGTTCCGAGCAGAAGATGTCAGTAGACTCGGCTCACCAAGACCCAAGTCAGAGCCGCCAAGTGCGACCGGGATCGACGGATGTGGGGATTGTGGACGGGGTGACCCATGGGCCGGGAGCGAGAGAACGCACACCCGGATGGTCTCAGAAGGACACGGCCAGCCTGTTGAGGAACTCCGCAACTGCCCGTTTGGACGTGAGCATGTGAAGGGCCGCCCCCTGCCCATGCTGGGAAATGATCTCGTGCTCGCGCTTGGGCTGTGAGCGGCGTTCTCGCCAGGTGCGCCCCGCAACGTGCCACTCTGCGAGCAACCGCCGCCAAGCCGACTCGTCGCAGCCCTCGGGTAGCTGGCAATCGGCCGGACGCTTGCGGACTCCGCGGACGAACCCTCGTCGGGCACAGACCCACCATGGAATATCAAGGAACACGACCGTGTCCGCCCGTTCGAGGCGGAGGTCGAGTGTCTCGTGGTAGTTGCCATCGGCAATCCACGCGTCGCTGGCGAGCAGGACCCGCTGTTTGTTGCGCCACTCCTCCTCCGACGGCGCCACCCAGCCTGGTTTCCAGAAGTGGAGGTCGAGATGAATGACCGGCAAGCCCGTCATTGCTCCCAGGGAAAGCGAGAAGGTGCTCTTCCCGGACCCTGCCAATCC
>DATHCF010000007.1:0-3594 GCA_035319705.1 Acidimicrobiales bacterium
GCCGCCTTCTGCACCGCTTCGGCGTCGGGCAGCACGTCGTTCACCAGACCGATCTCCTTGGCCCGCTGGGCGTCGATGTCCTTGCCGGTGTAGGCCAGCTCGGACAGCTGCCCCTGGCCGATGATGTGGGGCAGCCGCTGCAGGGCCCCGAGGTCGCACACGATGGCCACCTTCGTCTCGCGCACCGAGAACTTGGCGTCGGCGCTGGCCAGCCGGATGTCGCAGGCGCTGGCCAGGTTGATGCCCCCGCCGATGCAGTAGCCCTGGACGGCGGCGATGACCGGTTTCGGACAGTCGGCCACCGAGGAGATCGACTGCTGCAGCCTGACGATGGCCGGGCGCGCCGCCAGGGCACGCGCTCCGGCGGACTGCGCAGCGGGCTCGTCCGAACCGCCCCCGCCGGTCTCCGACAGCGAACCGGTGAGGATCTGCCCCATGGCCTTCAGGTCGAGGCCGACGCTGAAAGCCGGGCCCTTGGCCGCCACCACCACGGCCCGCACCTGGCGGTCGGCCGACACCTCGGCCATGGCCGTGGGAAGTTGGTCGAAGAAGGCCAGCCCCATGGCGTTACGGGCCTCGGCGCGATCGAGCCACACCGTCGCCACCGCTCCCCGACGCTCGACGGAAACCACCTGTTCACCCATGGGACGGCAGCCTACGACGGTGCCGCTTCGGCGCGGAGCGGCCCTCTTCGTCCACGGCGGGAGCCGATCCGCCCGCCGGTAGGCTGCGGCTCGTCGCCCGGCGACGCTCGTCGCGGGCCGGCACTCCCGATCCTGGAGCAGTTCTGACTCTCTTCACTCGCGACGCCAGTGCCGACCTCGACGGGCCCTCGTGGCTGTCGGAGCGCCGCGCCGCCGCCGCCTCGCGCTTGGCGGATCTGCGCCTTCCCACCGAGGCAGAGGAGATCTGGCGCTACAGCGGCATCGACCGGTTCGACCTCGAGCGCTTCGGCCCGGCCACCGCCCCCGCCGGACGCGCCGACCTCGAGGCGGCCCGGGCCATGGCGGATCGATTGGGGCCCCGGTCCGCTCTGGTGGTTACCGCCCAGGGACGCGTGGTCCACGCCGAGCTCGAGCCGGCGTCCCCCCGGGCCCTCGTGGCCGAGGTGAGCACCAGACCCGTCGCCTCGGAGCCCGATGCCGGGACCTCCGCCGACGCCTTTTCCGTCCTCCACGACGCGTTCGTCTCCGAGATGCTCCTCGTGTCGGTCCCCGATCGCCTCGTGGTCCGCCATCCGGTCGTGGTGGTGCATCTCGTGGACACGGCCACGCCGGCGTCGGCGGCTGCGGCCCCGGCGTGCTTCCCGCACGCGGTGGTGGAGGTGGGAAGCGGCGCCGAAGGCGCCGTGGTCGAGGTGCTCATCTCGTCGGATCCCGCCACGCCCGACGGTGCCGCACTGGTGGTGCCGGTGTCGGAGCTGCGGGTGGGTCCCGGCGGCAGGTTGTCCTACGCCAACCTCCAGGTTCTCGGCACAGGCACCACCCAGATCGCCTTGCAGCGCAGCCGCATCGAGGCTCACGCCACCTTGCGGTCCTTCACGGTGAGCCTCGGTGGCCGCTACGCCCGGGTGTGCACCGTTTCCGATCTCGTGGGAAGGGGCTCGAGCAGCGCACTGCTGGCCGCCTATCTCGGCATCGGCGACCAGGTCCACGACTTTCGGACGATGCAGGACCATCACGCTGCCCATACCGGCAGCGAGCTGCTCTTCACCGGAGCGGTGGCCGACCGCGCCCGATCGGTGTACAGCGGGCTCATCCGCATCCGCCACGGGGCGGTCAGGGCGGACGCCCGCCAGACGAACCACAACCTGGTGCTGTCGGAAGGAGCGCATGCCGACTCGGTGCCCAACCTCGACATCGACGAGAACGACGTCAAGTGCAGCCACGCCTCCACCGTCGGCCCCATCGACGAGGAGCAGCGCTACTACCTCGAATCGCGTGGCATCGAGCCGGCCGACGCCGAGCGGCTCATCGTCCTCGGCTTCTTCGCCGACATCGCTGCCCGCTCGCCGTTCCCCGACGTCGGCGCCTGGGTGTCGCAGTCGGTGACCTGGCGCCTCGCCGGTCGCCTGCCTGCGGAGCAGGAGCCGCTTCCCGCCGTCGGGAGTGCCGGTGGCTGAGCTCGTCCGCCTGTGCAGCCGGGGGGACATGGACCTGTCCTCCGCACGGCGCTTCGACGTCGGCGGGCACCGCATCGCCCTCGTCCGGGTGGGCGGCGACTTCTACGCCATCGGCGACACCTGCAGCCACGAGGACTACTCGTTGTCCGAGGGCACCGTCTTCGACGAGGAGTGCGAGATCGAGTGCTGGAAACACGGCTCGACCTTCGACCTCCACACCGGGCGGCCGTGCTCGCTTCCCGCTACCAAGCCCGTTCCGGTGTACCAGGTCAAGGTGGAAGGCGACGACGTGTTGGTGGAGCTGCCGTGACCGGTGGACCTGGCCTCCAAGGGGAGGGGCGCGCCGCGCACGAGCTCGTGGTGTCGGGCCTGCGAGTGTCACTCGGGGGCCGTGAGGTGCTCCGCGGCGTCGACCTGCGCCTGCGCAGCGGGGAGATCCATGCCGTCATGGGTCCCAACGGCTCCGGCAAGAGCACGCTCGCCCATCTGCTCATGGGCCGTCCCGGGCTGCAGGCGAGCGACGGCACGGTCAGCCTCGACGGCGTGGACCTTCTGTCCCTGCCACCTTGGCGCCGCGCCCGGCTGGGGCTGTTCCTGGCCCCGCAGTACCCCGTCGAGGTGCCCGGCGTCCGTCTGGTCGAGGCCCTGGCTGCGGCGCTGCCGGCCGACCGCCACGCAGGTATGCAGCTGACCCACACGGCGGCGGCCGAGGCCGCGAGGGTGGGGCTGCCCGTCCGCCTGCTCGAGCGCGCGCTGAACGTTGATCTGTCCGGCGGCGAACGCAAGCGCAGCGAGACGTTGCAGCTCGCCGTCCTGCGCCCGGCGGTGGCGGTGCTCGACGAGCTCGACTCCGGCCTCGACGTCGACGGACTGCGCGACGTGGCCCGGAGGGTGGCCGAGGGCCGCCACGAATGGAGGATGGCGGTGTTGGCCATCACCCACTACCGCCGGCTGCTCACGGTCCTCCGACCCGACGCGGTGCACGTCCTGGTCGACGGACGGATCGTGGCCAGCGGGGGACCGGAGCTGGCCGACGAGGTGGACCGACGCGGTTACGCCGCCTACCGAGCCGTCTCTGCCTGACGCCGCCTCAGGAGGCGGCGGCGACCCTCTGCGCCTCGTCGAGGCCCTGGGCCAAGGTGTTCCAGCCGAGTGTGGCGCACTTGATGCGGACGGGGAACTTGACCACCCCCTGCAGGGCGGCGAGCTCTCCCAGGGCGGCCAGGTCGACGGGCTCGGCTTCGGCGCCGCCGTCGGCACCGCCTTCGGTCCCGTCCTCTGCGTCTCCGAGACGGGCCTCGTGGACCGACATCATGGACTTGAAGGTGCGAATGAGGTCGCGTACCTCCTCCACCGTCTTGCCCTTCACCGCCGCCGACATGAGCGAGGCCGAGGACTGGCTGATCGAGCACCCCTGGCCGCCGATGCGGATGTCGGCCACCTTGCCGTCCTCCAGCAGCAGGTACACGACC
>DATHCF010000008.1:0-8880 GCA_035319705.1 Acidimicrobiales bacterium
CACCGCTCGGCCATCCCGGGCATCGTCTGCTTGGCCATCGCCTTCTTGCTGCTGGGCATCGCCGGCGCGAGCAACAGTGGCCAGGGAAGTGGGGGGGCACCCCAGCTGGTCCTCGGCATCGTCATGCTCATCCCCGGGGTCATCCTGCTGGCGCCGTTCTTCTTGTCGGCGTTGGCCAGGCTGGGGGGGCACACGAGCGTCGCCGTACGCCTGGCCCTGCGCGACCTGGCCCGCTACCGGGCCCGGTCCGGCTCGGCGCTGGCCGCCATCAGTCTCAGTGTCATGATCGCCGTCATCGTCGCCATCGCCGCCGCCGCCCGCTACGGCAACGTCCTCGACTATGCCGGGCCGAACATGGGCTCCAACCAGCTGATCGTGTACGCCCCGGGCGGCAGCCCCGGTGGAGGCGCCAATTCGCTCACGGCCGGCCGGCTGCACGCGATGACGGCAACGGCCGACGCCATCGGCTCGTCCCTCGGCGCCCACCGGGTCGTCGCCCTGGAGTCCACCAACGCGGGTATCGGGGGCAAGCAGGGCGGCCGGCAGTACAACGGGACCTTCTATCTCGCCACGCCGCAGCTGCTCGCCGCCTTCGGCATCAAGTCGTCGCAGATCGACCCGGAGGCCGACATCTTGAGCATGCGTCCCGGCTTCTCGGGCATCGGCAACCTGGTGATCGACTACTCGCCACCCAACCCGAACCCGATCACCATCAGGCCCGGAGAGTCGGCCCCACCTCCCGGCCCGGGCCCGACCTCGGCCCAGCCTTCGGGCTCGTCGTCGTGCACCGCCGCCGACTACTGCCTGGCGCACCCGGTGATCCAAGAGGTGCCGGCACTGCCGTCGGGGACGTCGGCCCCCAACACCGTGCTCACCGAGTACGCCTTGCACTCCCTCGGCCTCGAGTCCTCGATACAGGTCCAGGGCTGGCTGATCCAGAGCGCGCAGCCCATCGGCGCTCTGCAGCTGCATCAGGCCGAAGAAGCGGCTGCTTCGGCCGGCATGACCGTCGAGAGCAGGAACGACCAGCCCACCTCCGGCGAAGTCATCGACTGGGCGACCGTCTTCGGCATCGCCCTGGCCCTGTGCATCCTGGCCATGAGCGTCGGCCTGATCCGCAGCGAGTCGGCGTCCGATCTGCGGGTGCTCTCCGCCACCGGCGCCTCCGGCGTCACCCGCCGGACGCTGACGGCGGCCACCGCCGGGGGGTTGGGGCTGCTCGGGGGGGTGCTCGGCACGGGAGCCGGTTATCTCGGGCTCATCGGCTGGATCCGGGGCAATTCGCTCAACGGCGGGATCTCCGCCCTCGCCAACGTCCCAGTGGACAACCTGCTCGTCCTCCTGCTTGGCATGCCGCTGGTGGCGGTGGCGGTGGGCTGGCTGCTGGCGGGGCGCGAGCCTTCGGCCATCACCCATCAGCCCATCGAGTGAGCGGCGCCAAAGCCTGGCAGGAACGTGTTCGTCGAAAGCTGCGACACTTTGGACGTGGAGGCCGACGAGCTGTGGACCGAGGCCTACCAGGGCGAGATCCTCGGCGAACTGGTGTTCACCCTCATGGCCGAACGGGCCGAAGATCCCCAGCGGCGCCGAGCGCTCGAGACCCTCGCCCTCCTCGAACGCTCGACCAAGGAGCTGGCAGAACCGCTGTTGGCGCGCCGGGGGATACCTCCGGGCGACACCGAGGCCACCACGGCCGAGGCCCGCCACGATGGCGCACGCCGCGGCGGATCTTCCCTGGAGGGATTTCCTCGGGTTCTTCCAGCCGGAGGTTTCGGAGTTCGTCGCCAAGTACCGTCGCCTCGTCACGCTGGCCGGCGACGACGACGAACGCCGTATCGCCGAGGCCTACGTGGCGCACGAGGAAGCGCTGGAGACGTTTCTACGCCGCTCGCTGGGCGAGGAACCGGGGGACCCGTTCGAGCCGATCTTCGCCGTCCCCCATGTCGCTGCGGCGAACTCCCGCTGACCGGCCCGTGTCACGCCGGCTCGTACCGACGCACGTAGCCGTGCTCGAAGTGGCGGCGATCCGGTCAGGCGGGCGTGTCCGCCCCCGGTGAGGGGATCAGCCGACGATTTCGAGCGACGACGTCTGGTTCTTGCGCAGGCGCCGTCGTTGGTACGGCGTCATCCCGCCCCAGATGCCGTCGCGTTGTCTGGAGCTGATGGCGAAGGCGAGACACTCCTCACGCACCGGACAGGCGCGGCATACCGCCTGGGCCCGCTTGGTGGAGGCGCTGTCGTCGGCGAACCAGGCGCCGCGATCGGGGTGGCCGGCGCACAGGGCCTGCTTCCTCCAGTTGACGCCCTCCGCCTTGGGACTGCTCATGGTGAGCCATCGGCAAGGCTTCTGGCCGACTTTAGAGAGGGGTCGATCGGCGGCCCCCGCCTGCGACGAAGCTGTCGCAACAGGCTTGCCACCAGCACGGCCAGGACCAGCACGGGCAGGCCGAACCATTCCGCCGGGTGGGTGTGGTGCACGAGCAGGGCGAAGCCGACCACGGCCACGACCGCCAGCAGGAATTCGGGCGCGTCGCCCACCACGAAGTGCCATATGCCGATCGCCACTCTGCGTAACGCCCTTCCGACGGTCCTCATGCGCCGGCCTCCTGTTCGAGATGCTCGGGTCTGCGCTCGCCGGCCGCCGCACCGCGCCACCGCATGAAGGCAACCAGGGTGGCACTGGCAGCAGCGAATACCGCAACCAACACGGGCAGGCTGCCGTCGGAGGCGGGCCAGTGGGCGCCCGCTCCTTCGCCGATCCAGAAGGTCCCGAAGCTGGTCAGCATCACACCCACCACCAGCTTGAGGAGATTCTCCGGTACCTCGGAGAGCTGCCGGGCGACGACCAGCCCGACGACGCCGACCAACAGCGCGGCAGCGCCGGCTGCCGCGGCTGCCGCCGGCAGCCGGTTCTGGCTGGCGCCCAGGCTGATCACTATCAGCGCCACCTCGATACCTTCGAGGAACACGCCTTTGAAGGCGACCCCGAATCCCTCGGCCGATGTCGCCGGCTTCCTGCCCTCCGAAGCGGACAACGCCGACACCGTCTGCGCGTAGATGGCGTCCTCGTCGTGGAGGGGTACCAGTCCGGCGGCGCGTAGCAGCGCCTTTCTCAGCCAGGACAAGCCGAGCAGCAGCAGCAGTGCCCCGACGCCGATCCGCAGCCCGTTGATGGGGGCGTATCGCACCAACGGAATGCCCCCGAGGCCCACCAGTGCGGCCAGCACGGCGATAGCGGCACCGGCACCCTGGAGCGCGCCGCGCCACCCTGTGGTCACCGCCACGGCGACCACGATGGTGAGGGCCTCGACCATCTCCACGGCGGCGGCGCCGAAGACGGCCAGGACCAACACCACCAACGAACTGGTTCCCGACACGGCGGCCAGCATGCCCATGGGACGGTCAGCGGAGATGGAGGAGGTTCACTGCCGACCACTCTGCCTCACGGGTGTGACGAGGCGCGACGAGGGGATGCTGCGGGCCGCCGGGGCGTCTTGGACATGCACGCGCACGAGCAGCTAGATCTGTCTGCATGTACTTCGAGCGTGACGGCGTGAAGCTCGCCTTCGACGACACCGGCACACCACCGGGCTCCGGGCGGACCGCCGTGCTGTTCCTCCACGGCCTCGGAGACGACCGCTCCACCTGGCGACGCTTCGTCGAGCCTCTGTCCCGAGAGCGTCGGGTGGTTACCTTGGACTTCCGGGGCCACGGCCGATCCGCCCACCCGGCAGGGGGCTACGCCTTTGGCGACTACGTGGCCGATGCCATCGGCCTCTGCGACGAGCTGGTCCGGGTTCCCGTCGTGGCCGTGGGGCATTCCCTCGGAGGAGCGGTGGCCCTCACCATGGCCCAGACACGGCCGGAGCTCATCGTCGGCCTCGTGCTCGAAGACCCCCGCTGTACCGGGACGGGCGCGGGGCCGCCCCGCCCTTCTTCTCGTTGTTGCGGGACTTCACCCGGCAGGTGCAGGAACGGCAGGCGACCATCGAGGAGTACGAGGTGGCACTGGCGGTGACGCCCGCCGGAAACGGACAGGGCTCGATGGCCGAAGTCCTCGGGGCGGAGCGGGTGCGGGCGCGCGCCGATGGGTTGGCCCGACTCGACCCCGAAGTGTTCTCGTCTGCCATCGAGGGCGACGGCCTGGAGGACGTTCGCCCCGACGACCCAGTCTCCTGTCCCGTCGTGGTCCTGCGTGCCGACCCGGCGTTGCACCCGGCCTTCGGCGAAGAGGACGAGAGGCGTTTTCGCACCGCCCACCCCGGCGCCTGCGTGAAGGTGGTGGCCGGCGCCAGCCACCTGCTCCACGACGAGCAGCCCGATCGCTTCGCCTCGGAGCTCGAGGCCTTTCTCTCCGCCGTCGGCTGACACCGTCCGCAGGGAGCAGACACTGTAGGGTCCGCTTTGCCGGAACCACGATCGGAACGAATACCGGAACGACGACAGCAACGACGAAAGGAGTCGCCGTGCCGCAACGGGCGGTGGAGATCGAGACCGAAGACGGGACCTGCCCTGCCGCACTGAGCATTCCCGACGGAGACGGCCCCTGGCCGGCGGTGGTCATGTTTCCCGACGCCGGGGGGATGCGCGACGTCATGCGGGAGATGGGCGAACGACTGTCCTCTTTCGGATACGTGGTGTTGGTGCCGGACTTCTACTACCGCAACGGGCCGTACGAGCCCATCGACATGCGCACGGCCTTCTCCACCAAGGAAGGCGCCGAGAAGATCATGGCCATGATCCACAGCTACACCGCGGACATGGTGGTGAGGGACGCCGGGGCCTTTCTCGACTACCTCGACACGTTGCCCGAGAAGAAGCCGGGCGGCGTGGGCACCACCGGCTACTGCATGGGCGGCCGGCTCTCGCTCATCACCGCCGGGAACCTGGGGGGTCGCGTGGCGGCGGCCGCCTCGTTCCACGGCGGGAACCTGGCCAATGCCGGCGACCCCGACAGTCCCCACCACAAGGCCGCCGCCATCAAGGCGGCGGTGTACGTGGCCGGGGCCAGCGAGGACCAGTCGTTCTCCGAGGAGCAGAAGGACCAGCTCGAGAAGACCCTGAGCGAGGCCGGGGTCGCCCACACCATCGAGACCTATCCGGCCCACCACGGTTTCGCCGTCCCCGACAACGCCAGCTACGACGAAGCCGCCTCCGAGCGCCACTGGAAGGCCACCGAGCAGTTCTTCGGGTCCGCTCTCGCCGGCGCCTAGACGGGCCGCTACGTCGGGAACGAAATCCTTCAGCCCTGCCTTGCACGCGGATCGTAGAAGGCGATCCGAAGTGGCATGGGGGCGAAGGGGTCGATGTTGTAGGCCAGGCTGACCCGGTGGTAGCCGTCGGCGATGTCGGCGGCGACGGGGTGGGACACGACGAGCACGGGCGACAGTTTCTTGCCGTCGATCACCTTGCCGAGATCGCGCCGCACACCCGGATCGTCGATGGGCAACGGGGCCCGGTCGCAGGCCCGGAGGATGTCGTTGGGACGGCGCGTGGTGACCTTCGCCTGTCGGAGTGCAGCCACCATCTTCTTCGCTGCGTCGTCGTCCCAGCGCAGCGACAGGTACGCGAAGGCGGCGTCGAAGTCGTGATCCTCCACGTCGGCGAGCCAATTCAGCGACGCGATGTGGACGGGATCGGCCATTGCGCCCGTTGAGGTTAGCCCAGGGCCGGAACGCAGCGGTGGGACAGCCGGCGTCAGCGAAGACGGGCACTTTACGGGGCCCTATCGGAAACGGGCGTGTTCTCACGCTTTCTTGACGACGTCCGGCCACAAGTCCCTTTCCGGCCATCGGCACGTGGGATAGAAGGGAGCCGGTGGCAGCCGACGACGAGCGACCGGATGGTCGATCGTCGTCCCTCGCCACGCTTGTTCCGCCGCCCGAGAGCCGTCCACCGAAGTCACGGAGGCGTCCGGGCGCTTCCGTCTTCGACCCCGCCATCCTGCGCCGGGCGGCCCGGGAGAGCTTCTCCAAGCTCGATCCCCGCCACATGGCGCGCAACCCGGTCATGTTCGTCGTCGAGGTCGGAAGTGTGTGGACCACGGTCCTGCTCGTCCGCAATCCCGGCGTGTTCATCGGCCTGGTGGTGTTCTGGCTGTGGGCGACGGTGCTGTTCGCCAATTTCGCCGAAGCCGTGGCCGAGGGCCGCGGCAAGGCCCAGGCCGACACCTTGCGACAGACCCGGACCACCACCATGGCCCGGGTGGTGCGCGACGGGGCAACGACGGAGATCCCCGCCGCCGGCCTACAGGTGGGAGACCGATGCATCGTCGAAGCAGGGGAGACGATTCCTGGTGACGGCGACGTGGTCGAAGGCGTCGCCGTGGTGGACGAGTCGGCCATCACGGGCGAATCCGCCCCGGTCATCCGGGAATCCGGCGGCGACCGCTCGGCGGTGACGGGGGGCACCCAGGTCCTCTCCGACCGCATCGAGGTCCTCATCACCTCCAAGCCCGGTGAGACCTTTCTCGACCGCATGATCGCCCTGGTCGAGGGGGCCAGCAGGCAGAAGACGCCGAACGAGATCGCCCTCGACGTCCTTCTGGCCGGGCTCACCCTGGTGCTGCTGGTGGCGGTGACCGCCCTGCAGCCCATGGCCATCCACGACCTGGCTCCGCAATCGATCGTGGTGCTGGTGGCACTGTTCGTCTGCCTGGCACCGACCACCATCGGGGGGCTGCTGTCCGCCATCGGCATCGCCGGAATGGACCGTCTGGTCCAGCGCAACGTGCTGGCCATGTCCGGACGGGCGGTGGAAGCGGCCGGTGACGTCTCGACGCTGCTTCTGGACAAGACAGGCACCATCACCTACGGCAACCGCATGGCCGCCGGCCTGGTGGCGGCCCGGGGGGTCGACGAGCCCAACCTCGCCGACGCGGCGATGGCGGCCAGCATGGCCGACGAGACGCCGGAGGGTCGCTCGATCGTCGACTACGTCTCGGAGCACTACGGCCTCGCCCGGTCGCCACTTTCCGGCACCCAACTTGTGCCCTTCAGCGCCCAGACCCGCATGAGCGGGGTCGACATCCCGCTGCCGGACGGCCATCTCCGCCAGATCCGCAAGGGAGCGTACGACGCCGTGCGGCGATGGATCGAGGAACGCGGGGGATCGCTGCCACCCGGTGTGGGCGAGGCGTGCGAGCGCATCGCCTCCTCGGGGGGCACGCCGCTGGCGGTGGCCGACGGACCGCAGATGCTCGGGCTCATCCACCTGAAGGACACGGTCAAGGCCGGGATGATCGACCGGTTCGCCGAGCTTCGGCGCATGGGCATCCGCACCGTCATGATCACCGGCGACAACCCGATCACCGCCGGGGCCATCGCCCGCGAGGCCGGGGTGGACGACTTTCTGGCCGAGGCCACCCCCGAGGACAAGATGACCCTCATCCGCCGCGAGCAAGGCGGCGGTCACCTGGTGGCCATGACTGGCGACGGCACCAACGACGCCCCGGCCCTGGCTCAGGCCGACGTCGGTGTGGCCATGAACACCGGCACCCAGGCGGCCAAGGAAGCCGGGAACATGGTCGACCTCGACTCCAACCCGACCAAGCTGATCGAGATCGTCGAGGTGGGAAAACAGCTGCTCATCACCCGGGGGGCGCTCACCACCTTCTCGATCGCCAACGACGTGGCCAAGTACTTCGCCATCCTGCCAGCCATGTTCCAGGTCAAGTACCCGGCGCTGCGCACTCTCAACGTCATGCACCTGACCCGGCCGCACACGGCCATCTTGTCGGCGGTGATCTACAACGCCGTTGTGATCCCCATGCTCATTCCCCTGGCCCTGAAGGGGGTCAAGTTCCGCGCCCTCGACGGGGCGGCCATCCTGCGCCGGAACGGCCTCATCTACGGGATGGGTGGGGTTGTCGCCCCCTTCCTCTTCATCAAGCTCGTCGACCTGGTCCTCGCCGGCCTGGGGCTCCACTGATGCGCATCCAATTCCTGCGGTCGCTCGTGATGATGGTGGTCGTCACCGTGCTGGGCGGCGCGCTGTATCCCCTCATCGTCACCGGCCTCGGCATCGGGCTGTTCCCCAACCAGGCCGAGGGCTCGCTCCTCTACCGCCACGGCGAGTTGGTCGGCTCGAGCCTGCTGGGCCAGGCCTTCACCGATTCGGCCGGCAACCCGCTCCCGCAGTACTTCCAGCCACGGCCGTCCGCCGCCGGCTCGGGCTACGACGGCACGGCCAGCGGCGCCACCAATCTCGGGCCGAGCAACCCGTTGCTGGTCGGCTTCATCGCCGGCGTGACCACGTATCGCCAGAACGGCTCCGTCGGTCCCGCCAACCCCTTCGCCACTCCCGCCGACCCGCGCTGTGTGCCGATGGACCCGAAGGGAAACGCCATCGCCGTGGTCGACCCACCGGCCGGACAGCGATTCGCCCGCAACGCCGACGGCAGCTACGTGTGCGATCCGAGCACCATTCCCGAGCGGGCCATGGCCTACCGTGTCTTCAACGACATGGCAGCCGATGCCACCGTGCCGGTCGACGCCGTGACCGCCTCGGGATCCGGACTCGACCCCGAGATCTCCATCGGCAACGCCGACGACCAAGCGCCGCGGGTGGCTGCCACCCGCCACCTCCCGCTCGCACAAGTCCGTTCCCTCGTCGGCCGGTACACCAAGGGCCGTTCCCTCGGGTTCCTCGGTGAGCCCGGGGTGAACGTGGTCGAGCTCAACATGGCACTCGACCAACTCCACCCGTCGTCACACCCCCCCTCGAGCAGTGGGGGATCGACGTGACCGGCTTCAGCTGGGCGCAGATCGCCTTCGTCGCTGCCGCCACCGCCGTGCTCGCCCCGCTCGGCGGCAAGTACCTGGCCGCCACCTTCAGCCCGGGCCGGTCTCCGGGCGACCGCTTCTTCCTGCCCCTCGAGCG
>DATHCF010000009.1:0-9995 GCA_035319705.1 Acidimicrobiales bacterium
CCGGGCCTCGGTCTCCGGGTCGCCGTGGACCAGGGCCACGCGCCTCGGCACACCCAGCTCGTCGGTGAGGTACACGACGGCCAGATCGGCCATCCGGGGCACCAGCTCGGTCAGGGCGCGGCGCAGGCTGACGGGCAACTCCAAGGTGGAGCCGAGAGACGCCGACACGTCGGCCAACAGCTCGTTGGCGAAGGCGGCGCGCTGGCGAGCCAGGCGCAGGGCCGCTCGGTGCAGCGATTCGGCCACCTGGCGGGCCACCAGGGAGAGGAAGAGCTTCTCGTCGTCGGTGAACCGCCGTGGTCTGCCGTAGGAGACCGTCATCACGCCGAGCACCTGGTCCTCGAGCACCAGCGGCACCACGGCCAGGGCCTCCCCGGTGAGCCGGGCGTGGCGGAGTGCCTCGAACCGCTCGACGTCGGCGCGCGATTCGAACCACAGAGCTCGTCCGGTCCTCACCACCTCGGGACCGGGCAGCGGATCGTCGAGCGACATCGTGGCGAAGGGTTCGACCTGTTCGTTGCCCTCTGAGCTGGACAACAACCGGAGGTGTCCACGGTCCACCCCCCAGACGAGATGGCTGACCGCGGCGCCGTCGATGTCGCCCGACAGCTCGGTACGCACCACTTCGGCAATGGCGGTGGCATCGAGGTCACGCGACAGGGCGGCGGTCACCGTCTGCAGGCGGGCCAGCCGGTCGGCCACGGACTCTGCACGCGAGCGAGCAGCGCGCTCGGCCTCGAACAGTCGCACCTGCTCCATGGCCGCTCCCAGCCGGTCGGCCACCAGCGACAGAAGGGCGGCGTCGCCCTGGTTGAAGTAGGACAGCTGGTAGCTGTCGGCGTGCAGGACCCCGATGACCCGGTCGCCGCCGTAGATCGGCACCGCCACCAGCGATCGCACACCGCTGTCGCGCAGCGTCTCGGAGACCACCTCGACGTCCGGCAGGTCGGGCACGACATACGGGCGGCGCTCGGCCATCACCCGGCCGGCCATGCCGGTGCCGGGTGCGATGTGCACCTCCCGGAACAGCTCGGGCTGCAGTCCGGTGGCCGCCCGGACCACCAGTTGGTCCGTTTCGTCGGCCAACAGCACCGCCACGGCATCGGCGCTCAAGGCGCCGGCGATGCCGTCGAGCGACTCCCGCAGGAGGGTGTCGAGCTCCGGCTCGTTGGTGACGTCCTCGGCATTCGCCCGCCAGGTGAACCACCAGCGGGCCACGGCTTCGCCTGCGTGGAGGGCGGCGGCGTGCAGAAGAAAGAGACGGTCGAGCTCGCGCGAGCCGAAGGTGACGTGGGTCTCGCTCTCGTCTCCGTCGGACCCGGCTGCCCCGGGTCCCAAGTCGAACGTCACGACGTCGCCCTCCGCCCGCCCGAACAGGAAGGGATCGTAGGACACTGCGGCCGCCTAGCGGGTACGTCCATGCCAAAGCACTCGCACCGCGCCAAGGCAAACGATACCGCCACAACACGCAGAAAAGCGCTGGTGCGGAAGAGGAGCCGGGCGGGCCGCCTCAGCTCAGCGCCGCGCCCTCCATCCGGCGCAGCGGCTGGGCCAGCAGTTCGATCTGGATGCCGTCAGGGTCCTTCACGTACAGCGAGTCACTGAGCCCGCGGTCGGGCCCCAGATAGGAGATGCCGGCGTCGTCCAGCCGGCGTCGCGCCGTCTCGAGGTGCGACGGCTCGACCGAGATGGCCACGTGCTGCACCGTGCCGTGCGCCTCGACCGCCTGTCCGAGGCCCAAGCCGGGGAAGTCGAAGAAGGCCAGCAGGTTGTCGTGGCCGATGTCGAGGAAGAAATGCGTCGAGCCCGGGTAGTCGCGGTTCTCAATGACCTCCACCAAGGGAAAGCCGAGGACGTCTTGGTAGAACGTGATGGTGCGCTCGACGTCGCTGCAGATCATGGCCAGGTGGTGCACGCCGCGCCCGGCACTCGATCGGCCCGATTGGCGGTAGGTGCGCAGCAGGTGGTCCCGCCAGGTGGCGAAGTCCCGGGTCTCGGTCACCGTCCCAGGCTACGTCGGCTTCTCGAACAGAGCGCCGAAAGAGGGGAAGGTCGACGTCGCCGGCCCTCCCCTCTGACCCCCGGTAGTGCGCACGGTGGGTCTCTCTTCTTCGATCATCGGCAACGGGGCCACGCGACTTGAACGGGATCCGTGGATCCGGCCCGTGACGCGCGCCCTACGCTGCGGAGCGTGGCCGGACTCTACGACCTCGACCGCCACGGTCTGGGGGAGCTGCTAGCCGGGGAGCCCGCCTTCAGGGTGGCCCAGGTGTGGGACGGGCTGTACCGGAGGTTGCAGGTGCCCGAGGAGATGACCGATCTCCCGGTCCCTCTCCGGGCGCGCCTGTCGGCCGCCTTTCCGCCGACGCTCACCGAGGCGGCCCGGCGCCGAAGCGCCGACGGGCGGACCGTCAAGTGGTCGTGGGCGCTCTCCGACGGTGCGCGCATCGAGACGGTGCTCATGCACTACGGGCAGCGCAGCACGGTTTGCGTCTCGTCACAGGCCGGCTGTGCCATGGGCTGTCTCTTCTGCGCCACGGGTCAGGCCGGTTTCGCCCGTCACCTGAGCTCTGGAGAGATCCTCGAACAGGTGGTGGCCGCCGCCCGGCACGGGACGCGGCGACGGCTGTCGAACGTGGTGTTCATGGGCATGGGCGAGCCCCTGGCCAACTTCGACGCGGTATGGGCGGCGGTGGTCCGCATCCAGCAGGACATTGGCATCTCGGCTCGCCACCTCACCATCTCCACCGTCGGCATCGTCCCCGGCATCCGCCGGTTGACCGCGGCGCGGCTGCCGGTCAACCTGGCCGTGTCGCTGCACGCCGCCAACGACGCGCTGCGCGACCGGCTCGTGCCCATCAACCGCCGATACCCGCTGTCCGTGCTGGCCGAAGCGTGCCAGCACTACGTGCGCCGGACACGACGCCGCCTCTCGCTCGAATGGGCGCTCATCGACCAGGTGAACGACCGGCCGTCGGATGCGACCGAATTGGCCGCCTTCGCCTTCCCCCTCCGGGCGCACGTGAACCTCATCCCGCTCAACCCGACACCTGGCTACGGAGCTCCGGGCACCGCGCGCCCCGGCGTGCTGGCCTTCGCCGATCAGCTGCGCCGAGCCGGTGTCACCACCACTATCCGCGACACGCGGGGATCGGAGATCGATGCCGCCTGCGGACAGCTGGCCGGGTAACGCAGGCGGCGAATCGTCAGCCACCGGCCTCGGCGAGTGCCTGGCGCGCCTCGCGAGCCATCTGCAAGTCCTCGCGGGCTTCGATCACGAAGGCGCGCACCGGGGAACCGGCGGCGCCGATCTCGGCGTCCGGACGCGCCGAGCCGTTGGCCATGTCGTCCAGGGCGACGCCTATGAACCGAAGGCCCTCGGCGGCGCGCCAGCGGATCGAGGCAGCGTGCTGGCCCACCCCGCCGGTGAAGACCAGCGCGTCGAGTCCGCCCGTCGCAGCAGCCATGGCGCAGATCCCGGCGCGCAGTCGGTGCAGGTAGACCGACACCGCCGTCTGTGCCAACTCGTCGCCGCCGGCCTCGGCCTCGAGCACCGCCTGCATGTCCGCGCTCCCCGCTAGTCCGAGCATGCCCGAACGGTGCTCCAGGCTGGAGGCGAGCTCGGACGGCGTCAGGCCAGCGTGCTGCTCGAGCCACAGCACGAGCCCCGGGTCCACCGTCCCCGACCTCGTGGCCATGACCAGCCCCTCGAGCGGGGTGAAGCCCATGGTGGTGTCGACCGACCGGCCGCCGGCCACCGCCGCCAGTGAGGCGCCCGCCCCCAGGTGACAGCTGACCAGTCGCAACGAGGCGAGGCTCCGGCCCGTGAGCTCGGCCACCCGGCTCGTGGCCCAGGCGTGCGACAGCCCGTGGAAGCCGTAGCGCCGCAGCGCCCAACGCCTCCGCCACTCGGCGGGCAGGGCATAGGTCGAGGCGGCGGCCGGCATCCCGGCGTGGAAGGCGGTGTCGAAGCAGGCCACGCTGGGCACGCCGGACAACAGGCGGCGCACCAGGTCGAGTCCGGCCAGCGAGGCCGGCAGGTGCAGGGGCGCCAGGTCGACCAAGGCCTCGAGCCGGCGCCGCACCTCGTCGTCCACCAGCACCGGCCTCACGAACTGCGCGCCACCGTGCACGATGCGGTGGGCGGCTGCCTCGAACGGCCCGCAGCCGGAGACGAACCGTCGCACCGCTCGCTCGTCCATCCGCCCCCCCGGAGCGGGGAGGTTTTCCGCCGACAGGAGCTCGGTGTCGTCCAGGGCGCAGAGCTTGAGGCTCGACGAGCCGACGTTGACCGTCAGGACGCGCACGTGAGCGCTAGTACGGCCAGGTCCACTGGGCGATGGCCGGTACGTCCTCCCCGTGCTCCCGGGTGTAGGCGCGGGCACGGAGGCGCTGGTCGAACATGTCCTGGCGAAGGGCGGAGGCCTTCGACCCCAGTCCCGGTACCCGGTCGATCACGTCCATGACCAGATGGAAGCGGTCCAGGTCGTTGAGCATGACCATGTCGAAGGGCGTGGTGGTGGTCCCCTCGTCCTTGTAACCGCGCACATGCAGGTTGTCGTGGCCGGCGCGCCGATAGGTAAGGCGGTGGATGAGCCACGGATAGCCGTGGTAGGCGAAGATGATCGGCTTGTCGGTGGTGAAGACCGTGTCGAAATCCCGATCGGAGAGGCCGTGCGGGTGCTCGGTGTCGGGCTGCAGGCGCATCAGGTCGACCACGTTGACGAATCGGATCTTCAGGTCGGGCAGCTCCCTGCGCAACAGATCGGTGGCGGCCAACGCCTCGAGCGTGGGGATGTCGCCGCAACACGCCATGACCACATCCGGGTCGCCGTCCTCGTTGGATGCCCACTCCCAGATGCCCAGTCCTCTGGTGCAGTGCAGGATGGCGTCGTCCATCGACAGGTAGTCGAGGGCCGGCTGCTTGCCGGCGAGCACGACGTTGACGTAGTCACGGCTGCGCAGGCAGTGGTCCATCACCGACAGCAGGCAATTGGTGTCGGGGGCCAGGTAGACGCGGACGATCTCCGCCTTCTTGTTCACCACGTGGTCGATGAATCCCGGGTCCTGATGGGAGAAGCCGTTGTGGTCCTGGCGCCAGACATGTGAGGACAGCAGGTAGTTGAGCGATGCGATCGGCCTGCGCCAGGGGATCTCCCGGGTGACCTCGAGCCACTTGGCGTGCTGGTTGAACATCGAGTCCACGATGTGGATGAACGCCTCGTAGCAGTTGAACAGCCCGTGGCGGCCGGTGAGCAGGTACCCCTCCAGCCATCCCTGGCACTGGTGCTCGGACAGCACCTCCATCACCTGTCCGGCCGGCGCCAAGTGGTCGTCGGTGGGCAGGAACGCGGCGTCCCACTGGCGCTCGGTGGCCCCGAAGACGGCCTCGAGCCGGTTGGAGACGGTCTCGTCCGGGCCGAACAGGCGGAACTGCCCGGGGTTGGCCGCGATCACGTCCCGAAGGAACGACCCGAGCACCCGCGTGGCCTCGGACACCGATGCGCCGTGTTTGTCGACCGGCACGGTGTACTGCCGGAAATCGGGGAGCTCGAGGTCGCGCAGCAGCAGGCCACCGTTGGCGTGCGGATTGGCGCTCATGCGCTGCTGCGCCTTGGGCGGCAGCTGCGCCAACGCCGGGGCGAGGACGCCCGTGTCGTCGAAGAGCTCCTCCGGCCGGTAGCTGCGCATCCACTCCTCGAGCTGGGCGAGGTGTGCGGGGTTGGTGCGCACCTCCGCCAGCGGGACCTGATGGGCGCGCCAGGTGCCCTCCACCGGCAGGCCGTCGACGATCTTGGGGCCCGTCCATCCCTTGGGGGTGCGCAGGACGATCATGGGCCAGCGCGGCCGGCGGAGATCTCCGCCCTGCCGGGCACGCTCGTGGATGGCGGTGATCTCCTCGAGCACCGTGTCCATGGTGGCGGCCATCAACTTATGCATCACCATGGGATCGTCCCCGGAGACCCAGTGCACCCGGTGTCCGTAGCCTTCGAGCAGCTTGGTGAGCTCGTCGTCGCCGATACGGGCCAGGACCGCCGGGTTGGCGATCTTGTAGCCGTTCAGGTGGAGGATGGGCAGCACCACGCCGTCGGTCGCCGGGTCCAGGAACTTGTCGGCATGCCACCCGGTGGCCAACGGCCCGGTCTCGGCCTCGCCGTCGCCCACCACGCAGCACACCAACAGCCCGGGATGGTCGAACACGGCGCCGTAGGCGTGGGCGAGGGCGTAGCCGAGCTCGCCACCCTCGTGGATCGACCCGGGCGTCTCGGGCGACACGTGCGACGGGATGCCGCCGGGAAACGAGAACTGACGGAACAGCTTGCGCAGCCCCTCTTCGTCGCGCGAGATGTGGGGGTACACCTCGCTGTAGGTGCCTTCGAGATAGGCGTTGGCCACCGCCGCCGGACCGCCGTGGCCGGGACCGAGGACGTACATGGCATCCAGGCCCCAGTTGCGGATCACACGGTTCATGTGGACGTAGACGAAATTGAGCCCGGGGGTGGTCCCCCAGTGCCCGAGCAGCCGCGGCTTGATGTTCTCGGGCCGCAGCGGTTCCTTGAGCAACGGGTTGTCGAGCAGGTAGATCTGCCCCACCGACAGGTAGTTCGCCGCCCGCCAGTAGGCGTCGACGAGGGAGGCCTCGGCCTCGCCCAGCGGGTGGCCGCCCGAATTCTTCCGATCGGCGGCGGCGTCGGTCACCCAACCGTTCTACCTCCGCAGCGCCCTGCGCCGCCCGGGCCGCCGGCTGCCACCTGGGCTATGTTCTCGCCGACGAACAGGGCAACGGAACCAGGAAGCCGGTGCGAGTCCGGCGCGGTGCCGCCACTGTGATCGGGGAGCGAACCTCGCCGACGACCACGGCCCACAGGGGTTGGAAGGTCGAGGGGAGCGACGATCCGAGAGCCAGGATACTGGCCGCTGCCCTCCCGACAACGGGGCGAGAGCACCCCGGAGGAGAGCGAAGATGACCCGCACACACCTACTGGCGGCCGGCCGTTTCGGACGCGCCGGCGCCGCTGTGACGTCGCTGCTCGGCTTGGCGGCGATGATGTCGGCCTGCTCAAGCACCACTTCCCCGGTGGCGACCGCGGCGTCGGCCACCGCCTCGTGCAGCGCCGTGAGTGGCACGCACCACGCCCGCGTGGTGGTGGAAGCCTCGCCGTCGCACGTCGTGTCCAGCTGCGTCGGCTTCTCGGCCGCCACCATCTCGGCCGTCAAGCTGCTCGACAAGAGCGACATCGAGTTCGGCACGCAGAGCTACAGCTACGGGCTGGCCATCTGTCAGGCCGACGACGTGCCCGCCCACTACTCGAGCTGCTTCAGCTCCACCGGGCCCTACTGGGCCCTGTTCACCTCCAAGGACGGCGCGGCGTGGGTCGCCGCGCAGGTGGGCGTGAGCGACATCACGGTGAGCCCGGGTGACTCCGTGGGCCTGCGCTACGACTCGCAGACGGGCACGCCGGCACCGCCTCCCGCTGCCGGCCCGGCGTGACCCGGCCGGCAGCGGTCGGAGCCTGGACGCTGGCCGGGCTCGCCGTCACGCTGTCGACCTCCGATCCCGTCACCCATGTCGTGGTGCTGGCCGGCGCCTGGTGGCTGCTGGCACGGCGCAGGACCGGGGATCGCCGGCTCGCGCCGCTCGCCATAGGCCTGGGCGTGATGTTCACCACCACCGTGCTCATCAACGGCCTTCTCTCCCACACCGGCGCCACGGTGCTGGTCACGCTCCCGGGGTGGGTGCCGCTGGCCGGTGGCGTGGTGACGGCCGAGGCGTTCGCCGAAGGGGCCGCCATCGGCTTGGCCCTGGTGGCGGCCATCTCGGTGGCGGCCGCCCTGTCGGTGGTGCTCGAACCGGCCGACCTGGTCGACGCCCTGCCCCGGCCACTCAGCCGGACCGGAGCGGCACTCGGCTCCGCGCTCAATCTGGTGCCGGCCACGGCAGCCAGCTTCGTGGCCGTGCGCGACGCCCAGCGACTGCGCGGTTGGCGTCCCCGTGGCCCGCGCGCCCTCGTCGACGTGGCGGTGCCGGTGGTGCTCGGGGCCATCGACCGGTCGGTGCAGCTGGCCGAGTCGATGGAAGCGCGGGGCTTCGGGTCCGGCAAGCGGACCAGGGCCGGGACCGGGGCCCGCAGCAGCCGGGCGGTGGCGGTGGCGGTCTGCGCCCTGTCGGCGCTGTGCGTGCTGGCGCTGTCCCGGCTGCACCGCGAAAGTGGTGACTGGTACCCCTATCCCCTGCCCTCGGTGCCGGTGGCCTCGCCGCTCGTGCTGGCCCCCGCCGTGCTGCTCGCCGTCGCCGGGCTCCTCGTCCCCCGGGCCGACACGTGACCGCGCCGGCGTCCACCATCTCGCTCGAGGGTGTCGGCTACGGCTATCCGGCGTGGGCGACGAACGAACGCCCGGTCCCGGTGCTGTGGGACGTTGACCTCGAGCTGGGACCGGGACTGGTGGTGGTGACGGGCGACTCGGGATCGGGCAAGTCGACGCTGCTGCGCGTATGCAACGGCCTCGTGCCCCACTTCCACGGGGGGCGGTTCTGGGGCCGGGCCACGGTGTGCGGCATGGACGTGGTGTCCACGCCCACCAGAGTGCTGGCCCGCCATGTGGGCTTCGTGTTCCAGGAGCCCGAGGTCGGCTTCGTGCGCGGCACCGTGGAGCGCGAGGTCTCCTTCGGCCCTGAGAACCTCGGGCTTCCGAGCGCGTGCATCCGGCGGCTGCTGGCCGACGCCTTGGAACAGGTGGGGGTGAGCGCCCTGGCGGGACGCCGGATCCGCACCTTGTCGGGCGGTGAACGCCAACGGGTGGCGCTGGCCGCCGCCCTGGCCGCCGACCCGGCGGTGCTGGTCCTGGACGAGCCGACCTCCCAGCTCGACCACGACGGGACACGTGCGTTGACGGCGACGCTCAGGCGGCTCGCCGCCGACGGCCGCACCGTGGTGGTGGCCGAGCATCGGCTGGGCCGGGTCGCCGACGCCGATCGGATGCTGTGCACGGCCGATGCCGCGGTGGCGGACCTCGAGCACCCGCTTGCGCCCGAACGTCCGCTTCTGCCTCCGCCGAGGGCGCGCGCCCTGGAGGCCGAAGCATGGGCGCTCCACGGCGCCACCGTGGGACTTCCGGGGCGGCCCCTCGTCTCGGAGGTGGACGTGGCCGGATGTGCCGGCGAGGTGGTGGTGATCACCGGAGCGAACGGCTCGGGCAAGACCACCCTGCTGCGCACCATCGCCGGACTCGTTCCGCCGCTGTCCGGCCGTCTCGAGCGCCGGCCGGGGCGTGTCGCCTATCTGCCCCAGGAGCCCGGGGTCCTGCTCCACCGGCCGACCGTGCGCGCCGAGGTCGAGCAGACCCTCAGGTGGACCGGCACGGCGGGACGGGCCGACGAGGTGCTCGGCCTCCTCGGACTTTCGGCCATCGCGGAGCGCGACCCGCGTGACCTGTCGGTGGGCCAGCGCCAGCGCGCCGCCCTGGCCGCCGTGCTGGCCGGAGGGCCGAAGCTGGCCCTGCTGGACGAGCCCACCCGGGGCATGGACGGCGCGGCGCGCCGTTCGTTGGCCGGCGCCCTGCGGGCCCTGGCCGACGCCGGTGCCGGGGTGGTGCTGGCCACGCACGACGAGGAGCTGGCCGACGAGCTGGCCGAGCGTGTCCTGCGCATCGAGGGCGGCGTGTTGCAGAGCCGGGCGCTGGTGGGCGACTCGTGAAGCGGACCGCGGCGGTCGCCGTGGCACTGGCGTCTGTGGTGGGGGCGCTGCTCTTCCTGTGGCCGTTCGTGGGCGGACATCTCCCCGGCGCCGGCTCCACCACCGCCGTCGGCCTCGGCACCGCCGCCGCGCTGCTGGCGGTGGAGGTGGCGGCCCGGCAGCTCGACGCCCGGGGCCTCGCCCTGCTGGCCGCCCTGGCCGCCATCGACGCCGCGGCGCGCGCCGTGGTCATCACCGGCGTCGGCGGTTTCAGCCCCATCTTCCTCCTCATCTTGTGCGGTGGATACGTCTTCGGCGCCG
>DATHCF010000010.1:0-8572 GCA_035319705.1 Acidimicrobiales bacterium
TGTTCCCCTCGCTGTTCGGCGACGACCCCGAGCCGGGCCAGGTCGCCTACCACCGCCTGGTGGCGAATCGCCGGGGCCTGCCGGCGCGTCCGGGGTCGGCCGCCGTGCAGCTGTCACTGGCCGGCATCGGCGCGGACGAGCCCGACCCGGTCGAGCTGGCCCCTCCCCCGGTGGTCGTGGTGGGCCGACCGGTGGAGGGGGGCGTGGGCGAGGTGCGGCGGACCGCCGCGGCGGAGCTGGCACAGGCCATCCGGCGCATCCGGGCCGAACAGTGGCCGGTGTCCGACCCCGACGGCGTGGCCGCGCCACGCCCGGCGCGCTGGTCGGACGTCGCCGTCCTCATCCCGGCGCGCACCGCCCTCGGCGCCCTGGAGGAGGCCTTCGACGACGCGGCGATCCCCTACCGGCTCGAGGGCGCCGCCCTGCTCTGGGGATCGGAGGAGGTGGGCGACGTGCTAGCCGCCCTGGCCGCCGCCGACGAGCCGTCCGACGCCGTGTCGGTGCTGGCCGCCCTGCGCTCCCCCGGCCTTGCCTGCGGCGACGACGACCTGGTCGACTGGCACGCGGCAGGCGGCTTCTGGGACCCGCGCGCGGCGGCGCCGGCCGGCAGCGAGCGCCATCCGGTGGCCCGGGCCATGGCGGTGCTGGCCGACCTGCACCGCCGGCGCTGGTGGCTCGAGCCCTCGGAGCTGGTGGGCGCCGCCATCGAGGCGCTGCACGGCTACGCCCTGGCCTACGGCCATCGCCGGCCGCGCCGGGGCTGGCAGCGGCTCAGCTGGCTCGGCGACCAGGCTCGCCTGTTTGACGAGACGGTGGGCGGCTCGCTGCACGACTTCCTCCGCTGGGCCGAGCTGCAGTGCCAGGGCGACGGCCGCAGCGCCAGCCTCGGCCCGCCGGAGTCCGACGACGACGCCGTGCGGGTGATGACCGTGCACGGGGCCAAGGGGCTCGAGTTCCCCATGGTGGTGCTCGCCGGTCTCGAGCGCGACGAGAGCGCCGGGTACCGCTCCGACCAGGTGCTGTGGCTTCCTGACGGTGGAGTGGAGGTCGGCCTGGGCCCGCAGCTGCGCAGCCGGGGCTACGACGACGCGGCGGCCACCGATCGCGACCTCGACCGTCTCGAGCGGGTGCGCCTGCTGTACGTGGCCATGACGAGGGCCCGCGACCACCTGGTGCTGGCCGTGCACCACAAGACGAAGAACGGCAGTCCCGACTCGAGCCCCGCCGCCGTGTTGGAAGAGCAATGTCGCGCCCATCCACTGCTGTGGCGGCGACTGGCCGAGCTCGAGGTGGAGCCGGCCGAGGCGGTGTTCGCGGCGTCGGGGCGAGCGGTGGGCGCCACGAGCAACGGCCACGGCTCGGCGTCGGGCGTTGACAGCGACGCGGGGGCAGCCCGGCGCTGGGCCACCGAGCTCGGCGAATGGGAGGCGCACCGCACCGAGACCCTGGCCCGGTTGCGTGCCCTGCCAGTGGTCACGGCCAGCGGCCTGGCCCACGGAGACGGCCGCACTGCAGCGGAGGCCGGCGGCGGCGAGGTCGACCCCGGCTGGACGGCGGTCGACGCCCCCGACCGCAGCGGCGACGTGGGGCTGCAGATCGGCCGGGCCGTGCACGGGGCGATGGCAGCGGTGGACCTCGGCACCGGCATGGACCCCGCCGGCACCGACGCCTCGGTGGTGGCGCGACAGCAGGCGCAGCTCTACGGCGTGGCCGACCACGCCGAGGAGGTGGCCGCCGTGGTCCGCGCCGCGCTCAGCAGCCCGGTGGTGCGCTGGGCGGCCGGATGCCGGCACCACATGGAGATCTACCTGGCCATGCCCGTCGGCGACGGCATCTTCGAGGGCTTCGTCGACCTGCTCGTGGAAGACGACGACGGGCTCGTCGTGGTCGACTACAAGACCGATCGCATCACCGATAACGCGACGCCGGACGCTCTGGCGGTCCGTTACCGTCCGCAGCTCGCCGCCTACGCCGCGGCCGCTTCGGCGGCCAGCGGACGCCCGGTGGTGCGGACAGTGCTGCTGTTCCTCGGCACCGAGCCCTCGGTGGAGCGCGTGCTCGGTGGCGGGGAGCTGGCCGCCGCCGTGTCCGATGCCAACCGGTCGATGGAGGCCGCCGTTCAGATGTGATCCCCCGTCCGGACGGCGGAGCCAACACCCGGGTCAGGGCCGGTCCGGCGGCTGTGGTGTATCATAGGTGTGTGTCACGCACCAACATCGACATCGACGACGCCGCCTGCAAGGTGGTCATGCGTCGCTACGACCTGCCGACGAAGCGAGAGGCCGTGAACTTCGCCCTGCGTGAGCTGGCCGCCGAGATCACCGCCGACGAGGCCCGTCGCCTCCGCGGCTCGGGTTGGGAGGGCGACCTCGACCAGATGCGCGCGGCGCGCGTCGATAGGTGACCCTCGTCGACACCTCCGCCTGGGTCGAGTTCCTGAGGGACACCGGGTCGGCCGCCTGTACGGAGGTCGACCGCCTTCTCGGATCCGAAGAGGACCTCTCGATCACCGAGCCGGTGCTCATGGAGGTTCTGGCCGGCGCTCGCGACGACACACACCTGCGTGACCTGCGGGGCCTGGTAGGCCGAGCCAACATCCGACGCTGCCTCCCGGAGGACTACGAAACCGCCGCCCTCCTCTATCGGACCTGCCGCCAACAGGGCGAGACGGTCCGCCGCCTCATCGACTGCTTGATCGCCGCCGTGGCGCTGCGCGCGGGAACCGCCGTACTGCACCACGACGAGGACTTCGAGGTCCTGGCCCGACACAGCTCGTTGCGGATCCACCGCCCTCGCTGATCCGGCTGCGGGCGAAGGTCAAGCCACACCCGCATGTCGCGGAAGCGATGGCCGCGACGGCGGGAAGAGCGAAGGCCGGCAGCGGCCACCACCACGTCGGAGGCCGGAACCGGCAGGGCCGCCCTGACGTCGACATGGCGGACTGGGCCTTTTTCTGCACCCGCCATTGCGGCACGCTGAGCGGCCAAGTACCTTGTCTCGCATAGTACCCGGCGAGACGACCAAGCTGCTGACCCAGATGCGGCGGGGGGCCATCGAGTACTGCGTTCTCGCCCTACTCCGGGAGCGCGACCGCTACGGCTTCGAGCTCACCCGGACCCTGGCGGCGGCAGACGGTCTGGTGACGAGCGAGGGAACCATCTACTCCCTGCTGGCCCGGCTCCGGCAGGACGGTCTCGTCACGACCACCTGGAAGGAGTCTCAGCAGGGCCCGCCGCGCAAGTACTACCGGCTCACCAAGGACGGCCGAACCGCGCTCGACGCCTTCATCGTGCAGTGGCGGAGCTTTCGCGACACCGTAAACGAGTTGCTCGAAGGAGAACCCCATGAGTGACACCGAGTTCGACAGCATCGTCGAGAATTATTTCCGCCAGCTCGAGACTCTCCTCTCGCCAATTCCACGTGACCGTCGCGAACAGCTGATCTACGAGCTACGAGAACACGTCCGCCAGGCGCGGGCGGCCTTGCCGGTGGAGTCCGCCGCGGCCATCTACGAGATCTTCGAGCGGATCGGCAGTCCTGAGGAGATCGCCCGGGAGGAGCTGAGCGATCAGTCCCTCGGCCGGCCGCTCACCGGTCTGCGGAGACTCCGTGACGTCCTGGCCGGGGCTCCTTCGATGACCGAAAGAGGTTGGGAATGGGTAGGGGCAGCCTCCGGACTGCTCTTCGTCCTCTGCTTCTTCGCCAGCAGGTTCCTCGTGCAGGACGCTCCTACTGTGAGCGCCCCGGCCGGAGCCGTGGCCGCCTACTTCAACGCCAACCCGCATTCCCTCGTCGCCTCGGGCCTGCTCGGCACGGTGGCGATGCTCGCCTTCTTGATCTTCGTCGGAGTCGTCCGCGGCGCAGTCCTCCGCGCCAGCCCGGACGCCGTCTTCCCCTCCTCGGTGCTGCTGGCCGCCGGCAGCGTCTTCGCCGTGGTCGGCATGTTGGCGGCAGTGGTGACGACGACCCTCGCCGTCCTGGCCGATCAGTCCCCCGGGAATCTGGCAGGAGCTTCGTACCTGTCGGCGCTCTACCTGCTGAGAACGGTGTCCGGCGTCGGCGTGCTCGGACTGGTGGCGGCCGTCACCATCGGCGTCCTCACCGCGTCGCTTCTCGCCGCCAGATTCATCGGCGCCACCGCCGGCCTCGTCTTCATGGCCATCGGGCTGGTCAATGCCGTCGGTGGCGGAGCGGCACTCGTGATGGGCAGCTACAGCACCGCCTGGGCGGTCGTCCAGACAATCGCCACGGTCGGGATCGGGTTCGTGGCGCTTTCGGTGTGCGTCGTCTTCGCCATGCGCGCGTCAGCCGTGTCGAACGCCCCGACCGCCCACGAAGCCAAGGGGATTCTCGGGTTCCTCGTGCCCTACCCCGCCCTACGTCGCCGATTGGGCAACGCCGGCCCTTGGCTCTCCGGGATCGCCCTCATGAGTGCGCTGGCGGTGGCCGCCTCCATCGCTGCTCCGCTCGTCTCGAGCGGCGCCAACGCCGGGCTGTCGCTGGCGAGCGCCAGCAGTCTCCCTCCGACGTCGTCGTCGGCAAGTGTCGGCGCCGACGGTTCGGCGATCTGTGCACCCACCACCGACGCGGCGACGTCGGGAGGCTCCCCGAGCGCGCTCATGGCTTCGGCCACCCAGGTGGCGAGCGGCACGATCGAGGGAAAGCCCTGGAGCCTCTGGTCCGCCGACGGCCAGACCGGGGCGGCCGGCCTGGAGGACGGCGGCGTCGTCTTCGCCGGGCGTGAGTACGGGCTCTGTCCGGGTTATCCCAACCCGTCTGAGACCGAGATGATCGACACCACCGGTGACGCCGTCATCTACGGGGTCGTCGACTACCCCGGCCTGGCCACCGTGCAGGTGAGCACCGGCGCCATCGACAGCTTCGCCGTCGGGACCGTGCTGCCCTCGCCCCACGTCCAGGTGGTGAACGGCGTGGCGTTCTACATCGGGACACTGCCCGACTCCGCCTGCTCCTACAGCTACTTCGAGATCAACACGACCTCCGCCAGCTCCTCGACCGAGCACAACATCGGTTTCGGGGGGAGCGGCACCGGCCAGGGCTACTCGATCACCAACAATCCCGGTAACGCCGGCGCCTGCGTGGCGGGGAAGCTCGACCCGTTGAGCTACAGCCAGGGCATCTGGCAGATCCCACCGGGGCAGTTCTCGAACGGCTCGAGCCCTGGAAGCTCGGCGTCGGGCACCGGCAGCTCGTCGACATCCGGTAACGGCGGACTCGTGAACCAGGAGGACGTCTGCAACCCGCAGGCGACGGGATCCCAGTCCGGCCAGCCGGCCTCGCAGCTCACGTCGGACGAGACCGAGGTCACGTCGGGGACCGTCGGCGGGACGTCGTGGAGCCTATGGGTGGCCAACGATGAGAGCGGGGTCGCCGCCATCGAGCAGGGGGGCTTCGTCCTGGGGAACCTCTGGTACGGGATGTGCCCGGGGACCCCGAACCCGGCGGAGTTCGAGATGATCGACGCCAGCCCCGACGGCGTGGTCTACGGCTACGTCGCCAACCCCGGTGGTTATGCGATCAGCTTGGCCTCTTCGGGCCAGAGCCTGCCGACCGCGAGCACGCAGCAGGTCGACGGAGGAACGTTCTTCGTCGACCTTCTCTCACAATCCGCCTGCTCGTACCCGAGCCTCGATCTGACGGCGACGACCAGCGGGGTCACCGACCAGCATCACTTCGACTTCGGGACGTGCACCGCCGGCCAGCTCGTGGAGGAGACGGGCAGCTACGGGAGCTGGTGAGGTCTAGCTGCCCGGGCACCACGGGTTGGGAGGCATCGGGTCGCCGGACTGACTCTGCTGGAACAGGGTGCTGCACACGTCGGGCATGGTCGGGAGGCTGGTGGCCGACGGGTCCTCGAGCCCATCGGTCCTCGCGGCGAAGCCGGGGGAGGCGTCACCGACACCGAGGGCCTGGAGCACGCCCGGCAACGGATGCATCACCACCGCTGTCTGGCGGGGGTAGTTGGGCTGGACGCCGTCGATGGTGGGCGGGCACAAGGTGTCCCCCTCGACCGGACCGGCCAGCTGGATGTTGCCCGAATCACAGGCCACCTCGTCGGTGAAGGGCGCATTGGCGTCGGGAGGAACGGTCATGCCCGTGCAGCTCGGGTAGATCGTCTCGGCGTCCGGCGGTGAGGTGGTCACTCCGCGGCGGCCGACTTCCGGGGACCCCGGGGTCCCCGGGAACGACACATCCCGCGGATACCCTCCAACCATGGCCCTATGGCTCGTCGTCGTGTCCGTGTTCGGCGCTCTCGTGGGTGGAATCGGAGCCGCCGTGTTCGTCCGTGAACGGGCCGCCGCCCGGGCGGCGGCGGCCGAGCTGACTTCTGCCCGCGCCATGGCCGAGCTGCAGAGCGAGCTGGCCCGTGCCCAGGCCACCGTCGAGCAGGAGCGGGCCGCCTCCGTGGAGCGCCAGGCGGCGTGGGAGGAGACGCGCCACCAGCTCGCCGGCGAGTTCGCCGAGCTGTCGGCCAGAGCGCTGGCCCACAACAACACCCAGTTCCTCGAGCTGGCTGACGCCCGGCTCAAGGAGACCCAGCAGGCGGCCAGTGGGGAGCTGGAGCAGCGCAAGCAGGCCATCGAGCAGCTGCTGTCGCCGCTCAAGGACCAGCTGGGCAAATACGAGCACTCGCTGCGGGTGCTCGAGCTCGAGCGGCAGAAGGCCTACACCGGCCTGAGCGAGCAGGTGCGGCAGCTGTCGGAGTCCCAGGACCGCCTGCAGGCGGAGACGCGCAACCTGGTCACCGCCCTGCGCGCCCCCGCCACCCGGGGGCGCTGGGGGGAGATGCAGCTGCGGCGGGTGGTGGAGATGGCCGGCATGCTCGAACACTGCGACTTCGACGAGCAGGTGACGGCCAGCACCGAGGAGGGCAGGCTGCGCCCGGACATGGTGGTGCACCTTCCCGGGTCGAGGTCGGTAGTGGTCGACGCCAAGGTACCGCTGCAGGCGTTCCTCGACGCCGTGGAGGCCGCCGACGACGACACCCGCCGAGCGCACATGCAGGCGCACGCCAGACAGCTGCGCTCCCACGTCGACGCCCTGTCGAAGAAGGGCTACTGGCAGCAGTTCGAGTCCTCGCCGGAGTTCGTGGTGGCCTTCGTGCCCGGCGACCCGCTACTCGCCGCCGCCTTCGAGCACGACCCCTCGCTGCTCGAGCACGCCATGGCCAACCAGGTGGTGCTGGCCACCCCCACCAACCTCATCGCCCTGCTGCGCACCGTCGCCGCCAGCTGGCAGCAGGAAGCGGTGGCCGAGAACGCCCGGGAGGTCCAGCGCATCGGGCGGGAGCTGTACAAGCGCCTGTGCGTGTTCGGCGAGCACCTGGGCAAGGCCGGTCGGGGGCTGGCCGGCGCCGTGGACGCCTACAACAAAGCAGTGGGATCGCTCGAGCGCAGCGTCCTCCCCCAGGCCCGCCGGTTCCAGGATCTCGGCGTGGTGGGCGCCGACAAGGAACTGGCCGAGCTCGAGGCCGTGGCCTCGGTCCCCCGCCAGCCCGACACGCCCGAGCTCGCTCCTGCGCCGTCGCTCGAACTGGTGGTGGACGCGGCCGAGCCTCCGGCTCTGGCCGACGCCGCCGACGGCTGAGGGCGGGCGCCGGTCACTGATTACAGCTGCTGCGTACCCTTCGTCGAGGATCGTGAGCTCGGCGGCTCCACGGTTTTCCAGGACCCCGGTCCCCTCAAAGTCGCCCGACAGCCAGTTGTATCGTGGGAACGAGTGGCAGTGACTTGGACGGCTCTGGGCATCATCGGCGCATTCGGGCTCGGCGCTCTCGGCCTCGCCACGTGGGTGGTGACTCATCTCGAAGCGAGTCTGGGACAACAGATCGCGCAGCAGGGCGCCCTGTTCGGCGCGACCTTCGACCGCTTCGGCTCGACGTTCGACCGTTTCGAACGCCTGGTCGACGAACGGTTCTCCCACATGGACCGGCGGTTCGACCTGGTGGACCAGCGCCTCGATCGTGTCGAAGGTCGTCTCGACCGGGTGGAAGATCGGCTGACCAGCTTGGAGGGCGGCTTCCGAGACCTTCGAGCGGACCTGACCGACCACATCGATCACCACTCGGCCTGAGCTCCCGCCTCCAACTGCGGTTTCACCAGCACCACCGCATTTCTCCCTGCGGGGAGTAGCGTCGATCGTGATGGCGAAGACCGCCGCGTCCCGCAACGCTGGGACAAAGGTGGCCGCCCGAAGCGGCGCAGATGGGCGGCCGACGGGCAATGGTGCCCATGCCAAGATGCAACACTTCCCGGCCGAGGAGCTGATCGAGGACTTTCGCCTTTCGTGCCTTTCGCGGGCTCTCGACGACCGCGAGATCATGCTGCAGAAGCAGAGCCGGGTGTTCTTCCAGATCTCCGGGGCCGGCCACGAGATCCTCTACACGGCCCTCGCCCGGTCGCTGCGCCCGGCCTACGACTGGTTCTTCCCCTACTACCGCGACCGCGCCATGGCCCTCGCCCTCGGCGTGACCCCGCTGGCCGTGATGCTGCAGGCGGTCGGCTCGGTCGACGACCCGGCCTCGGGTGGGCGGCAGATGCCCTGCCACTTC
>DATHCF010000011.1:0-4132 GCA_035319705.1 Acidimicrobiales bacterium
GTGCGGACGAGCGCCTCGCGGCCGTTGGCCGACACGTCGGTGAACGCAGCGCGGAAGGTGCCGCCCACCACGTTCACGAGCACGTCCAGACGCCCGAAGCCGTCGTCCACCTCGTCGAAGAACTGCGCCAGCGCCTCGCCGTGGCGCACGTCGAGGACGTGTTCGAGCACCTCCACCCCGCGTGCCCGCGCCGAGCGGGCCGTGTCGGCCAGCGCGTCCTCATCGACGTCGCACAGCGCCAGGTGCACGCCGGCGCCGGCCAGGTCCAGGGCCACTGCTCGCCCCAGCCCGCCTCCGCCACCGGCCACCACGGCCGTCTTGCCAGCCAGGCCGGCGCGCTGGTCCAGGAACGACGCGTTCAGCCGAGCTCGCTGCCCACGATCGACACCAGCGACACCATCTCGCCGGGATAGCCGCCCAGGTTGTGGGTGAGCGCCAGCGTCCGGTCGGTCGAGATCTGGCGTTCGGGACCGGCCTCGCTCCGCAGCTGCAGCCAGCACTCGAAGAACATCCGCAGACCCGATGCGCCGACGGGGTGGCCGAAGCTCTTGAGGCCCCCGTCGGGGTTCACCGGCAGCTCACCGTCGAGGTCGAAGGTACCGGCAAGCTCCTCCTTCCACGCCGTGCCACGCTCGGCGAAGCCCAGGTCCTCCATGAGCACCATCTCGGTGGGGGTGAAGCAGTCGTGCACCTCGGCCATGGCCAGCTGATGTCGCGGGTCGGTGACCCCGGCCTGGGCGTAGGCGTCGTTGGCCGCCGCCTCGCATTCGGGGAAGTGGGTGTAGTCGTAGTCCGGGTCGATGAGGCCGGAGCCTGTGCCGGTGGAAACGGCGAAGGCCTTGATGTAGAGCGGCTTGTCGCTGTAGCGATGCGCGTCCTCGGCGCGCACCACGATGGCCGCCGCCGCACCGTCGGCCACCCCGGCGCAGTCGAAGACGCCGAGGCGTCCGGCCAGACGCGGCGCGGAGAGCACGGTCTCCTTGGACACCGGCTTTCTGAACTGCGCACGGGGGTTCTTGGCCCCGTTGGCGTGGTTCTTGGCGGCGATGGAGGCCAGCACGTCCATGAGCTGGTCCTCGTCCAAGCCGTACTTCTTCGAGTAGGCGGGGACGATCATGGAGTACATGGCGGCCGCCGTGAGCGTCCTGCCGGTGCCGTCGCCGGCCGGCTTGGGCGAGGCGATGCCCTGGTACCCGCCGTCCTTCAGCTTCTCAGCCCCCACTGCCATGGCCATGTCGTAGGCGCCCGAGGCCACGGCATAGGAGGCGGCGCGCAGGGCCTCGGAGCCGGTGGCGCAGAAGTTCTCCACCCGGGAGACGGGCTTGCCCTGGACCTGCAGGGGCCGGGCCAGGGTCATACCGCTGGAGCCTGAGGTGGCCGTGCCGATCCAGAAGGCATCCACGTCGTCCTTGGTCACCCCGGCCGAACCGAAGGCGTCCATGGAGGCGTCGACGATGAGGTCGTCGACGTCTTTGTCCCAGTGCTCGCCGAACTGGGTGCAGCCCATGCCGATGATGGCCACCCGGTCCTTGATGCCGTGCGAGGACATGGCGTCTCCTTCTGTCGTGAACCTGTCTCAGCTGGTCGGAGCCTGGTGCACCGGACGCGCCTTCCAGAAGTAGTCGTGGACGCCGTCGGCGGAGTAGAGGCGGCGGAAGGTCATCTCCACCCGCTCTCCCATGGACAGGGCATCGGCGTCCACGTCGGTCAGCTCCACCGGGTAGCGGCCGCCGCCGTCGAAGTCGATCACGGCGAACACGATGGGGGGGCTCGGCGAATAGGCGATGCGGTCGATGGTGAAGGTGGCCACCGTGCCGGCCGTGCCGGCCAGGCAGACGGGCTCCATGTCGTCCACCGCCCCACCCTGCATGGACACGCGCGAGGGCGGGAGGTGAATGGCCCCGCTGGACCGGTCGCGCGATCCCACGAAGGCGAATTTCCAGTCCTCGGCCCGCCAGGCCGGGGGCGACTGGACACGCAGCGGCTCGGGGCGCCGCGGCGGCTCGGGGGTGAGCATGCCCCGCCAGGCCAGGAACTTGCCGTAGGGCAGCGCCGCACCGGCGTCGATCTGCTGGCGCACGCTACGTTGCGGCCGCCAGGCGGTGAGCGCCTCGGTGGTGCGAAACAGCAGTACCTCGGCGCCGTCGGCCAGGTGCACCAGAGCGATCACCTGGCCCGGGGTGGCCTGCTCGAGCACCGAGGAGAGCACCAGGCCCGGCTGTGCCGCTCCGGCCTGGCCCACGGTGGTGGTGAGGTCGTCTGCCAGTGCCTCCTTGGCCGTGCCTAAGCTGGAGGCGACGGACTTCGCCGCCCGGCTGTGCATGGAGGTGACGATCACCCGGTCCACCGCCGAGGCGTCGAGACCGGCCGCCTTCAGGGCCCGTCCGAAGGCGTCGGTGCCGAGCGGCAGATACCGCGTCTCGCCGAAACGCTCTTCCCACACCTTGGACCGGCGCTCACCGGGGGTGCGCCACCGCTCGGTGAACTCGTCGGTGGCCGACGCGGAGGCGATGAGCTCGGCGATCACCGGCGTCCCCGGTCCGTCGTCGCCCACCAGCACGGCGGCCGCCGCGTCGCCACCAGCCGTCTCGTCGGGACCACCGGGAAGGCCGTCGCGCATGTCGGACATGACCACGAGCGTGCTGGTGCTTCCGGTGAGGGCGGCGGCCAGCGCCCCGATGCCCGAGCGCAACGCCCCGCCGAAGTCGAGGGCCGGGACGTCGGAGGGCAGCCGCAGCGCGGCGTGGATGGCCGTGGCGTTGGTCTTGTCGGCGTAGGCCGGTGTGGGTGTGGTGAACCAGAGCGCTGAGGGCGTAGCCGCCGGCGCGGCGGCCAGGGCCAGGCGGGCCGCTTCCAGGCCCATGGTGGTGGTGTCCTCGTCGTGCGAGGCCACCGATCGCGTGCCCTTGCCGCCGCTGGTCCCCAGCAATTCGGGAACGGCCGAACGCAGCAGCCGCCGGTAGGGGACGTAGCCGGCAGAGCTCAGGATTCCTCGCATGGGGAAAGTATGGTAGCCCGTAGAATCTGACGGACAGTCAGAAACGGAGCGGCCGCTCCGGTCCGGGCCGAGGGGAACAGCCAGCATGGACTTCGAGTTCTCGCCGGAGCAGCTCGACTTCGTGGCCGAGGTCGAGCACTTCCTCGACGACCACGACGACCCCGAGGTCTTCGACGTGAGCCGGGAGAACATGGCCCAGATCGTCGACACACCGAAACGCCGCGCCTTCATGGCAGAGATGGGGTACCAGGGCTGGCTGGGGATCACCTGGCCCAAGCAGTACGGGGGCCAGGAGGGCGACGGGGTCTACGAGTACCTGCTCAACGAGTCTCTGGCGCGCCGGGGAGGGCCGCAGATCGGCAAGGGAGTGGGCATCATCGGCAAGACCCTGATCCGCCACGGCAGCGAGAGGTTGAAGCGCGAGTTCCTGCCGAAGATCCTGCGCAACGAGGTGGAATTCGCCGTGGGCTACTCCGAGCCCAACGCCGGGTCCGACGCCGCCTCCATGCAGCTCAAGGCCGTCCGCGACGGTGACGGCTGGCGGCTCAACGGGCAGAAGACCTGGACCACCTCGGCGCACTTCGCCGAGTGGTACTGGGTGGGGGCCCGCACCGATCCAGAGGCGCCCAAGCACTTCGGGATCACGCTGTTCCTCGTCCCGCTCGACCATCCCGGCATCACGGTCAAGCCCATCTGGACCATGGGCGACGAGCGCACCAACGAGGTGTACCTCGACGACGTGTGGGTGTCCGACGACTACGTGGTGGGCGAGGTGAACAAGGGTTTCCAGTACATCTCCGAGGCACTCGACCTCGAGCGCTTCACCCTGTTCGCCTTCTCGCCCATCGCCCAGCGCTTGGAGCTGCTGACCGCCTACGTGTCCGGCGCGGCGCGCGACGGAGCGCCGCTCGGAGACGACCCGACGGTCCGTGCCCGCCTGGCCCAGATGGCCACCCAGGCCGAGGTGGCCCGGGTCCTCGGCCTGCGCTTCGTCCATGCCTCGGCCCGAGGCGGCGCGCCGCCCACCAGCGAGGCTTCGGAGTACAAGCTGTACGCCACCGAGCTGTCCAAGCGGCTGGCCGATGCGTCGATGGACATCGCCGGCCCCGGTTCCCAGCTACGGATCAAGACTCC
>DATHCF010000012.1:0-3636 GCA_035319705.1 Acidimicrobiales bacterium
CCGGCGTGGATCCGGTCACCATGTTGAGCGGCCCCATCCCCGCCACCAAGTCGGTGCTCGAGCGGGCCAAGTTGACCATGGACGACATCGACCTCGTCGAGATCAACGAGGCCTTCGCCTCGGTGGTACTGGCCTGGGAGAGGGAGCTGCACCCCGACATGGCCAAGGTGAACGTGAACGGCGGCGCCATCGCTCTCGGGCACCCGCTCGGCGCCTCCGGGGCCAAGCTCATGGCCACCCTGGTCAACGAGCTCGAGCGCACCGGCGGACGCTGGGGCCTCGAGACCATGTGCGAGGGCGGCGGCATGGCCAACGCCACCGTCATAGAGCGCCTGGGCTGACCGACGGCGCCGGGGCGGCCCCCGGCCATCCGGCTCAGGAGCCGGCTGCCACCTCGTGGAGCTCGATCTGGTTCCCTGACGGGTCGTCCAGGAACGCCTGGAGGTTGCGGCCCACGGGAATGGGGTCGCTCACGGAGATCCCGCGCCGGCGCAGCTCGGCCACGGTCGCCTCGATGTCGGCCACCTGCACGGCGAAGTGCTGCCCGAGCGCGACGGGGGGCTTGCCCTCGATCAGGTGCAGCTGCTGGTTGCCGGCGTCCAGCCACGCTCCACCGAAACCGAAGTCTGGCCGGTCGCCGCGCAGCCGGAAACCGAGGGTGTCGGTGTAGAAGCGCACAGCGTCGTCGACGTCGGCCACATTGATCGACACGTGGTGCAGTCCGAGCGGCTCCATGGTGGTCCTACCGCTCACCGGTACTGGGTGGCGATCACGAATCCGCCGGCGATGAGCACGATGCCGCCCAGCAGGTACCAGTTGGTCGGGCTGTCGGGGAGCACGTTGAAGTAGTTGAGGACGATCGTGAGCGTGCCGACGACGAGAAAGGCGAGGATGAGCGGTCCCATCCACTTGGGACTCCGCTTGACGCTGCGGGGGATGGGCGGGGTGTACCGGCCGCTCGTGGTCTTCGGCCGGCTGCCGCCGCGTGTGGTGGTGCGGCCGGCCGGCCGGCCCTTGCGGGTGGCACGTCCGGGGCCTTGCTTCGAGAGCGGCGACACGCCGCAAGACATTACGTCACCGAGACGGGCTGCGGATCGAAACCGGAGGGCCGATAGGCTCATTGCGTGCCGGCTCGCGTCCTGCTGGTCGACAATTATGACTCGTTCACCTACAACCTGGTCCAGGAGCTCGGCGAGCTCGGGGCCGAGCCTGTGGTGTTCCGAAACGACGCCATCGACGTGGCCGGCATCCGGGAGCTCGATCCCGACGCCGTGGTCATCTCACCGGGCCCCGGACGTCCCGAGGACGCCGGCATCAGCCTCGAGGTGATCGCCGAGCTGGCCGGCGAGATACCCATCTTGGGCGTGTGCCTCGGACATCAGTGCATCGGCCAGGCCTACGGCGGCACGGTGGTCCCCGCCCCGGAGCTCATGCACGGGAAGACCTCGGCCATCTTCCACATCGACGTGGGCGTGCTGTCGGGACTGCCCAACCCTTTTGAGGCCACCCGCTACCACTCGTTGGTGGTGGACCGGGCCTCGCTCCCCCCGGAGCTCGAGGTCACGGCCGAGACGGCCGACGGCGTGGTCATGGGGCTCCGGCACCGGGAGCTTCCGGTGCAGGGCGTGCAGTTCCACCCTGAGTCGATACTCACCCGCCAGGGACCGCGGCTGCTTCAGACGTTTCTCGAGGACGTGGGCGCCCGGCGTTGACCGTGGGAGCCGTCAACAGCTGTAGCTGACTTCTGTGCCCGACGGTTCGTCCATGTTTGCGTCCGGCTCGCTCTTCACTGTCGGATTGCCGAATTCGCAATTCGCCTCCGGTTCGGGGGTGAACCCGGCGTCTGAGATCGCGGTGGAGGCGCTATCCGAGGGCTGGCCGATCTCGTCAGGGACGGGGCTCTCGGTCGTCGTGGTGGTCGTCGATTGCGGGCCGCTGGACACGATCAAGTTGACGGTGGTCTCCTGCGGCTCAGGGCTGCCCTCGGGTGGGTCGGTGGCCACCACGTCACCCGACGGAACCTGGGAGCTCGGCTCCTGTGCATAGGGCGCCGCCCCGCACTGGAAGCCACTGAGGCCGAGCTGGTTGCAGGCTTGGGCAGGCGAGTCGTCCGTCACGTCGGGAATGTCTCTCGTGGGAACAGTGGTGGTCGTCGCCGGCGCCGGGGCGGTGAAAAGCACCACCGTGCTCCCCTGGTTCGCCGGGGTGCCTCCGCTGGGGTTCTGTGCGCACACCACGTTCAAGGTCGTGCAATTGCTCGACGGCTGCACCTGCACCTGGAACTTCTCACCCTGCAACGTGCTGGTGGCGGCCTGCACGGATTGATTCACTTCGTCGGGCACGCTGATCTTGTTGCCGAAATTGCCGGTGATCAGGGTCACTCGCTGTCCTTTGGTCATGGTGGTGCCCGCTGCCGGGTCCGTGCTCAGGACCAAGGTGTTGGGCTGGCTGCTCGAGGTGTTGGCGGTGACGGTGTACTTGAGGCCGTCGGCTCGCAACTGCGCCTCGGCCTGGTTGAGGCTGTCGCCGCTCAGGGCGGGAAGGGTCACCTTGTTGGAGGTGGTGAGGTGCCACCAGCTGAGCGAGTTCCCGAGGAAGACCACGACCACGGCCAGGGCGATGAGCAGGAGCACGAGCAGCGTGGCGTACAGGCCGGTGCGGCTCCTCTGCGGTTCCTCGGGCAGCGGGGGGCCGACCTGCTGCATGGCCTGGGTGCGTCCCACCGCCGCCATGGTGCTGGTGGCCGCCGACTGCACGACGTTGGGCGCCGCCACTCCCCGGCCCTGCCGGAAGCGCAGCAGGTCCGCCCGCAGCTCCTCGCCGGAGGCGTAGCGGTGCTCGGGCGACTTGGCCATGCACTTCATGATCACGGCCTCGAGGTCGGGGGGGATGGCCGGATTGATCTGCCGGGGGAGCGGGGGATGCTCACGCACGTGCTTGGATGCCACCGCCACCGGCGTCTCGCCCAAGAAGGGCGGCCGGCCGGTCACCATCTCGTACAGCACCACGCCCAGCGAGTAGATGTCGCTTCTGGCGTCGACCCCGAGGCCCTCTGCCTGTTCCGGTGAGAAGTAGGTGGCGGTTCCCATCACCGCCCCGGTCTGGGTGAGGCTCTCCTCGGTGTTGACGGCGCGGGCGATGCCGAAGTCCGTGACCTTGACCGTGCCCTCGTCGGTGATGAGCACGTTGCCCGGCTTCACGTCGCGGTGGATGACGCCGTGACGATGCGCGTAGGAAAGTGCGCCGGCGACGTCGGCGGCGATCTCGGCAGCACGTTCGGGGTGCAGTGCACCGGCCGTTCGCAGGATCGCCGACAGCGGACGGCCGTCGACGTACTCCATCACGATGAAGTAGGTGCCGCCGTCCTCGCCCCAGTCGAACACGGGAACGATGTTGGGATGCGACAGGTTGGCCGCCGCCTGCGCCTCACGCCGGAACCGCTCGACGAAGCTGCGATCCACCGACAGCTCCGGGAACAGGATCTTGAGCGCCACCGGGCGGTCGAGCAGCCGGTCGCGCGCCCGGTAGACCTCGGCCATCCCGCCACGGGCGACGAGGTGGTCCAACTCGTAGCGGCCGGACAGCACCCGGGGGCTCTCGTGGACGTCCATGCCGGTCAGAGCCTAGGGGAGCCGG
>DATHCF010000013.1:0-13252 GCA_035319705.1 Acidimicrobiales bacterium
TCCTGACCCCACCGCTCGCTGGGCCGGCCCGCCACCACCACGTCGGCCACGGCCGGGTGGCGGAGAAGGGCCTGTTCGACCTCCTCGGCGAAGATCTTCTCTCCCCCCGAATTGATGGTCACCGAGTCGCGTCCGAGCAGCTCGATCTGGCCGTCGGCCAGCCAGCGGGCCCGGTCGCCGGGGATGGAGTAGCGCACGCCGTCGATGGTGGGGAAGGTGGCCGCCGTCTTCTGCGGATCGCCCAGGTAGCCGAGCGGTACCGCCCCGAACTGGGCCAGCCAGCCCTGGTTGTCGTCGCCCGGCTCGAGCAGCCGCAACAGCTCGGCGTCGAGCACCACCGTGCCCGGCCCGGGTGTGAACGACCCGGTGGACACCGAGCCGGTCACCGAGTTGTTGCCCATCTGGGCCCCGGTCTCAGAGGCGCCGCCCACGTCGGTGATGAGCAGGTTGGGCAGCTTGGCCAGGAGCCGCGCCTTCAGGCCCTCGCTCAGGATGGCGCCGCCGCTGCCGAAGGCCATGAGCGAGCTCGTGTCGTACTGGTGGCGCTCGAGCTCCTCGACGAGTGGGCGGGCCATGGCGTCACCCACGGCGGTGATGCCGACGGTCCGTTCCCGCTCCACCGTCCTCCACACGTCGACCGGGTCCACCCGGGTGGTGTCGGTGGGGAAGACCACCGTCGCTCCCATGGTCATGTAGTAGAAGGCGGCCCACTGCGCGGCGCCGTGCATGAGCGGTGGCAGGTTGAGCACCCGAACCTCGTCGCCGGGAAGGATATTGGCGACGATGGCGTCGTAGTCGGGTACCAGCGCCCAGGTGCCGTAGGCGCGTCCGCCCATGGCGGCGCGGAAGATGTCGTGCTGGCGCCACAGCACGCCCTTGGGCATGCCGGTCGTGCCCCCGGTGTAGAGGATGTAGAGGTCGTCGGGTGAGGGCTCGACCGGTGGGAGCTCGGCCGGCATCGAGGCCAGCGTCTCCTCGTAGTCCATCGCCCCGGCAAGCAGCGGGTGACCCGAGTCGTCGGCCACCTGCAGCAGCAGCTCCAGCCGGGGGAGGTCGGGGAGCACCTCGGCCAGCACGGGGGCGAAGCAGGCGTGATAGACGAGGGCGCGCGCCCCGGCGTCGACGAGCAGGTAGTGCAGCTCTTCGGCCACGTAGCGGTAGTTGACGTTGAACGGGGCGAGGCGCGCCTTGTAGGCGCCGAGCATGCCCTCGATGTACTCCCTGCCGTTGTGGAGGTAGAGCCCCAGGTGGTCCTGGCCCGATTCCCACGGGGCCAGGTCGCTGCGCTCGGTCTGCAGGCCCAGGCCGTGGCGGTGCAAGAGCGTCGCCAGGCGCCGGCTGCGATCGGACAGCTGGCCGAAGCTCGTGCGCTCGGTGCCCTTCACGATGCAGACGCGCTCGGGGATGCGAGCGGCGACCGTCTCGTTGACGGTGCCGAGGTTGAACTCGACGCCGCTGTCGTCCGACGCCGAGCTGCTCACCGCTTCCTCCCTGGGTGCCGGTGGTCGCCGAGGCGGTGCCCGCCGATCACTTGACCAGACGTGACAGCCGGCGGTCGGCGAGCGGCTTCCCCCCGGTCTGGCAGGTGGGACAGTACTGCAGCGACCGCGTGGCGAAGGCCACTTCGCGTACCACGTCGCCACACACCGGACACGGCTGGCCGCTGCGGCCGTGGACGGCCATGGCCAGCTTCTTCTCCCCCTTGAGCTCGTCTGCACGCATCCCCACCGCCCGCTCGACCGCCCGGCCCAGCACCTGTCGCACGGCGCCGTACAGCCGGTCGGTCTCCTCGTCGCTCAGCCCACCGGCCGGCTTGAAGGGGGACAGGCGCGCCGCGTGCAGGATCTCGTCGGAGTAGGCGTTGCCGATGCCGGCCACGAGCGACTGGCGCGACAGGGCGTTCTTGAGCGTTCCTTTCTCGCCGGCCAGCAGGCCGGCCAGCGCAGCCCGGTCGAAGGACGGATCGAGCGGCTCGGGGCCCAGCTCGGCGACGGCCTGCACCTCGGAGGGGTGACGGACCACCCAGACAGCCAGACGCTTCTCGCTGCCCATCTCGGTGACGTCGAAGCCCCGGCCGCCCTGCAGGGCCACCCGCAGCGCCAGCGGCCCTCGGCTGCCCAGGCGCACGGCGCCACGCGGTGGCTGGTCCCACCAGCTGACCCAGCCCCCGCGAGCCAGGTGCAACACGAGCCACAACGCCGGCTGCGAGTCGACGGCTGCGGCGGGTGCCCCGCCGCCGGAGGGACCCGTGCGCATCTGCAGGTACTTTCCGCGCCGTTGCCAGCCTTCCACGGGCCGGCCGGGAAGCGACTCGAGCGGAGGGTCGAAGCTCTTGAGCGCCGAGATGGACGCCAGCTCGCAACCTTCGACCACCGCATCCCGGCAGCGCTCGTCCAAGAAGCGCACCAGGGCCTCCACTTCGGGAAGTTCCGGCACCCGCAGAGTCTTACCTCGGTGGCGCCCGAGGTGACGAGGCGGCAGCCGGTGCCCGTGCCACAGTTTTGCCGTGGGCTGGGGTGGGTCGACACACAGAAGCCACCGCCGGCGACAGCGGCGCGCCGTCGCCGGGGTCCTGGTGCCGGTGACCGTGGTCCTGGCGGGCTGTTCAGGTCTGGCCGGCACGGGGCCGAAGTCCATCACCTACCGGACCGCCACCACGACCTCGTCGACCACGACGACCGCGCCCGGCCCGCCCGTCGCCCCCATCGTGTGGAGTCCGTGCCAACAAGGCCTGCAGTGCGGTTCTGTGACTGTCCCCGTCGACTACGCCAAGTCCGGTGGGCCCACCATCCAGATCGCCGTGGCGGAACACCCTGCCGAGGATCCGTCGTCCGACCTCGGTCCCCTGATCATCAACCCCGGTGGCCCGGGGGGATCCGGCATCGACGATCTGCCGAACGAGCTGTCGGTGCTGACCCCGGCGCTTCTCGACGACTTCGACATCGTCTCCTTCGATCCCCGGGGTGTGGATCGCAGCGCTCCGGTCACCTGTGGCGAGCAGGGGGGGAGCAGTGTCCCCCAGGGCCTGCTGCCCGACCCGGTACCGCAAACGGCGGCCGCCCAGCAGGCCGTGCTGGCCAACGACGAGGCCTACGCAGAGGACTGTGAGAAGGCGAGCGGCAATCTGCTGCCTTATGTGGGCACGGTGGACGCGGCGAGGGACCTCGACCGGATCCGCGCCGCGCTGGGAGTGAGCCGGATCACGTACTTCGGCCACTCCTACGGGACACTGTTGGGCCTCACCTACGCCCAGATGTTCCCCACCCACATCCGGGCCATGGCCCTCGACGGTGTCATCGACCCGGCGGTGAGCGCCGAGCAGATGGTGACCGACCAAGCGGTGGGGTTCGAGGGGGTGCTCGACCAGTTCTTCGACTGGTGCGCCTCGTCGGGGTGTGCCTGGCAGGAGGGGAGTGATCCCACCGAGACGTTGCTCCAGCTGGCGTCGGCGTTGCGGGCCTCGCCCCTTCCCGCCGGCGGGGGGCGTCAAGCCGGCGTCGGCGAGCTGTACACGGCAGTGCTGAGCGCGCTGTACGTCACCTCGACGTGGCCGCAGCTGGCGACGGCGTTGGGCGATGCCCAAGCGGGCAACGGGAGACCGCTGCTGTCGATGACCGACAGCTACGACACCGAGAACGGGCCGAACTCGGTGGATGCCAACAACGCCATCAACTGCCTGGATCACCCGGTGCCGCGCGATCCGTCGTTGTACCCGCAGATGGCATCACAGGCGGCCGCCCAGGCCCCCGTGTTCGGGCCCATGCTCGTCTGGAGCCTGTTGCAGTGCGCGGTCTGGCCGGCTCTTCCGTCTCGGACGCCGGAGCCGGTGGAGGCCTCCGGCGCGCCGCCCATCCTGCTGGTGAGCTCGAGCGGGGACCCGGCCACGCCGCACGAGTGGGCGGTGTCGGTCGACCACGAGCTGGCCCATGCCTCCCTGGTGACCTGGCAGGGCGACGATCACGTCGCCTACTACTACAGCGCCTGTGTCAGGTCCATCGACCAGGCGTACCTCCTCGACGGCACCCTGCCGGCCGACGGTACGGTGTGCAGCGACTGAGACCCGCACCGCCACCACGAAGCGCTTGGGGGAATAGAGACAGCATGGACGAGCTCTTCGACACCGAGGCCGACGCCCTGGACCCGAGGGTTGGCAGGGAGGTACCCGGGCGCGAGCCGGTGGAGGTCACCGGGGAGCGGCCCGAGGCCGACACCATCGAACAGGCGACGGTGGTGCGCACCGAACAGGACGTGCGGCGCCCGTCGTGGCGCGACGACGTCCCTGCTGCCGATGCCTGGGAGCAGTCCATCGAGGAGCCGCTCGACGACGACCGGTTCTGAGACGACCGGTTCCGAAGCAGACCGGCGGACTCACTGATCGAGGACGATCGTCACCGGACCGTCGTTCACGAGTGACACCGTCATGTGCGCCCGGAACCGCCCGGTCGCCACGCTTGCGCCCAGTCGTCGGAGGTCTTCGACGAGACGGTCGACGAGCGGCTCCGCCTGCTCGGGCGGCGCGGCGCCGACGAACGAGGGACGCCGCCCTCGGCTGGTGTCGGCACACAAGGTGAATTGGCTCACCACCAACACCGCCAGGTCCAGCTCGCCTGCCGAGCGGTTCATCTTGCCGGTGTCGTCCTCGAAGATGCGCAGGTTCCAGAGTCGCTCCGCCATGCGTTCGGCCACCGCCCCGTCGTCCGATCTCTCCACACCGACCAGTACGCACAGACCGCGGCCGATGGAAGCGGCCTCTTCCCCGTCGACGCTCACCGACGCCGAGCTCACCCGTTGGACGACGGCACGCATCGCTTCAGCGAGCCGCCGGCCGGCGCCGGGTCGTCTGTGCCTCGGAGGGGGCGTGCCGAGCGGCCAACCCCTCGGCGTGGAGGCGCCGGGCGACGGCCAGGTCTGCGGCCTGCGGGCCATGTCCTTCGATGCCGGGCACCTCGAGGACCACCGGCAGCGCCTGCAGGGCCGGATGGCCGAGCAGCGCCGCCAGGGCATCGCCTCCGATGGTGCCCGCACCGAGGTTCTCGTGCCGATCGCTGCCGGCCCCGAACGCGACCTTGGAGTCGTTCAGGTGCAGGCACCGCAGGCGCTGCGGCCCGACCTGCTGCCCGAGACGGCGGATCACGTCGTCTGCCGCTTCGACGCTGCCGAAGTCGATCCCCGACGCCCACAGGTGCTGGGTGTCGAGACACACCCCGAGGCGCTCGTCCGCCCCGGCGGCGGCGATGACGGCAGCTAGCTCCTCGAAATTGCGTCCGACGCTGTAGCCGGAGCCGGCGGTGTTCTCGAGCAGCACGTCACAGGTCTTGCCCAGCTCTTCCTCCACGTCGTCCAGCGCCTGGCGCAGCGCGTCGGCGATGCGGGCCGTCGCCGTGTCGGGCTCCACACCCCGGTGGCTCCCGGGGTGAAGGACGAGCCCGAAGGCACCGAGCAAGGTGGCGGCCCGAAGGTTGGCGCGCAGTGACTCCAGCGATCGCATCACGGTGACGGTGTCGGGACTGACCACATTCACGAGGTAGGGCGCGTGGCACACGGTGGCGTCCACCACGCAACTGTGGTCGGCCGCCTGCCGGAAGGCCGCGCACTCGTCGTCGGTCAGTGTTGGCAACCGCCATTGACGATTGTTCTGGGCAAAGAGCTGGACGACGCGCGCGCCCATCTCCTCACCGCGGCGCAACCCCGCCAGCAGGCCGCCTGCCTGGCGAACCTGGGCACCGAATTGCACCGATCGTCACCGTAGCTGTGCCGCTGGGCGCGCCTCGGGGTGGCCGGACGTGGCGTTTTCGCCACCGGACGTCGAAGCGCCGAGAGACAGACCGGGGAATCGCAAAGGTGTCCGCCGGTTCGTCCGTTACCCGACTGGAAACGGCCCGTCCGTTTATCCAAAGTGGAGACTCGGTAGAAAATCACTGAGCGAGGTCAGCCCCTCACACGGGGGGTGCGGAGGGAACGTTGTCCAGAGCACGTTGGGGACCCGGCGACGGCGACCGGTACCTCCTCGACGCCTGGGAGCGGCGATGTCGCACCCACGGAGACCCGGCGGCCTGCGAGGGCGCCGAGGCCGTCTACCTGGTCGAAGCGCTGAACGACGCCTTGCGTCGCGGGTCCGGCACCCCGGAGCTGGGCCGGGCGGCGCGGACCTGGGGGGGAGGGTTCCCCGCTCCGGTGGCGGCCCTCGAGGCCATCTGCCAGCTGCGTGAGGCGGTGGCGGAGACGACCGGCCAGGCCGAGGCGGAAGGCCCGGCGGCGCCGGCGGTCTTCCGGCTCTTCGACCAGGCGATGTTGGAGGCGGTCGACGCGGCAACCGCCAATCTCCGCAGCGCGGCCAGGATCGATCCGCTCACCAATTGCGCCAACCGGCGCGCCTTTGACGAGGAACTCGGCCGGGCCCTGTCGAGCGCCCAGCGTTCGGGACTGGATATGGCGCTCGTCCTGGTCGACATGGACGGGCTCAAGTCCATCAACGACACCCGCGGGCATGCTGCCGGTGACGCGGCGCTGGTGGCCCTGGTGGAGACCTTGCGCGGCGTGTTGCGCGACGCCGACAGCCTCTATCGCACAGGTGGCGACGAATTCGCCGTGCTGGCGCCGTTCACCGACGCCTCGGGCGCCCGGTCGCTCATGCGCAGGGCCGAGGAGATGGGTGGACCGGCGTTCAGCTGGGGTGTGGCGGCCAGCTCCTCGCTGGCCGGCGGCACCGGTTCCGGACCAGGCTCCGGGCGCGAAGGCTGGCTCGAGACCGAGGCGGCCGCCTTCCTCAACGCAGCCGACGCCGATCTCTACGCCCGGCGCCGGGCACGTCGCAGGGCGCATGTACGGACCCGGCGCAAGCGGCGGACGCTCACCGCCGTGTCGGTGGTGGCAGCGGCCGCTGCGGTGGCGTCGGGGGGCGCGCTGGCTGCCACCCTGACCGGTGGGTCGATGGGGACGCCGCATCAGCGTTCGAGCGGACCACAAGCGCTGGCCGCCGGCGGAGGATCCTCCGCCAACACGCCGCTTCGCCCGGGGCTGTGGGGGGGGCCATTGGGTGTCGGACGCACCGCCGCGCCGTCCGGCGCGGGAGCCGGCCGACGATCAGGTCAACTCCAAGGTGTGTCGCCGGGCCAGGTGCACACCGGCGTGCCGGCCGGCGCCGCGTCGGTGGTGGCTCCGGCCGAGGCGGCGGCGAGGGTGACAGCGGCGCAGCTGACGGCGGCGAGGATGGTGGCAGTCCAGGTGGCGGCGGCGAGGACGGCGGCGGCAGGACCGGGGCGGGGATTGGAAGCCGCGCAGGTGGCAGCGGTCGTGCCGGCTGTCGTCACCACTGCCAACAGCTACGCGCCTCCGGTCGGCGCCGAGCCGGCCCAACCGCAAGCCGCCTGGCCCACCTCGTCACGCCCCTGGAGCCCGCCGTGGACGGATCTCCACGGCGGCCGGACCTCCGGCGTCGTCGTCGCCCGGCAGCGTCGGGCACCACAATGGGATTTCCAGGGCTTCGGTCCGGCGGCCGCCAACCCGCGGGGGTATGACGGCCGCCAGCCCGACGTCAGGTGGTAGCCGGCCTGGCTCCTTGCAACCTGGCCAGCTCCGCGTCGACCGTGCGCTCGTACTCCTCCACGTCGCGCCGGGCCCGGCGAGGGTCCCAGCGCCCGGCCATCAAGAACACGAGCGGGATGAAGACGATCTCACCTGCGATGCACACCCACCACCAGTGCTTCCACTGGCTGGGCGCCGCCTTAGAGGCGTTGGCCACCGCCAGTCCGTGCGCCTTGAGGTAGGCGATGTCCGAGGCGGGTGCCGACTTGGCCGAGAGCAGGAGAGACAGAGCTTGTGAGGAGTTCACGTGCAGCTTGGCTTCGAGCTCGCCTTCGGCTTTTCCGAGCAGCGACAGGTTCCCGGCTGCGAGCCTCGACAGCGTGACGGGGTCGACGTCGACCAGTGCGGGGTACTTCGCGGCGATTGTGGCCACCTGGCTCCCGTAGTCGACCAGCGGGGTCATCGAGCTCACCACGAAAGGCAGGATCAGCGCCGACAAGGCGACCACGGCTCGGATGACCCATCCCCACACCGCCAGGCCGGTGGCGGTGAGCGCCGGGTTGCGCTTCTCCACGGTCTCGGTGAAGCCCGCCATCCACGGCGCATAGGCGATGGCGAGAAAGACGGCCAACAGACTGATGATCAATACGAAGGTGTAGTAGGAGGTGTGCGGCTGGGAAGTGCGGGTAAGGAAGATGAACGTCATCACCACCGCGCCGACGGCTCCGAAGATCATGAAGGGCTTTCGCACACGCAGCTTGTCGGAGAGGATCCCGATCACCACCAGGGCGGCGGCGTCGAAAGCCCAGAACCAGTTGCCCAAGGCGTTGGCTTGCGCCTCGCTCCATCCGTAGATGCTGCTGAAATAGATGACGAAGAAGCCCACGGCCGCGTAATAGAAGAGCAGCATCACGCTCACGGCAAGAGCGGAGCCGATGACGTCGAGATGCAGCATCTGCCGCCACGGCTTGCGAAGGGCGGCCTCGACGTCGATGCCCTTGGCCCTCGCCTCGATGAGGGCGCGGTCGTGGATGCTCACCATCAGCTGGTCACGCAAGCCGGGTGACAGCTCGCGCAGGCCGACCAGGGCGACGGCGAAGATCACCAGCCCGGCGATCCCGCAGATGATGTACTGGTCCTGCCAGGCGTGGAGGTGGGCGAGGGTGTGGCTCGAGACCTCTGCCACGCACAAGCTGCCCACCACCGGGCCCAGGGTCCAGAAGCCCATGGCCGAGGCCCGGCCCAGCTGAGGGGAGAAGTCCCGTACGAGCGCCGGAGTGGCGACGAGGATGATGCCCTCGACGAAGCCTACGGCGATGGTGAGAATGGCGAAGGTCAGCTTGTTCGGGGCGTTCGGTATGCCGAACAGCACCAGCACGGCGGTGATGACCAGGCCGTAGGTCACCATGTTGGCCCTGCCCCAGCGGTCGGCCAGCCCGGCGAGGATCGAGGTGAAGGCGCCGACGGCATTTCCCACGACCGAGATGTAGACGTAGTAGCGGAACGACATGCCGAAGTGCGTGAGGATCGTCGGTGCCACGGCGCCGGGGACGTACAGCTCGTAGTAGAGCAGGACCGTGGCCACGACCACGATGCCGAGGTACAGCATCCGCGGCGCCGTGTCGGGATAGCTGTCGAGTTGCCGGTACCACAACGAACGGAACTGACTGACTCCGTGCCGCTCGGACGGAGCCCCCACAGCCGGTGCTGCAGTCGTCACGTCAAATCCCCCTCCCCCATAGGCGGGTTGCCCCGCTGCTCGGTGGCCTTGGACCCCACCGGTCCCCGGGCCTTTAGATGCCCTGGACAAGAAAAATTATGACTTCCGGCGCGGACTTTCGCGCATCAAGAGTTCGAAATTGGGACTAAAGGCCCTACAGGCGGCACAGGACGGCCCTTTCGCCACGCTTCGTGGTCCCGGCCCGCAACAGGCCGACGGCTCCTTCGGGTCAGCCCTGGCGGCTTCCCCGTCCCCGGGTGGGAGGCCGGATGGGTGGGATGGTCTCGGCCGGGCGCCGCCGCGGCCCCGACCACTTGGCGGGCGGGGCATCGACCGTCCGGGCCAGGGCGTAGGCGGCCTGCTCGTAGTTGACCCGCCAGCCCAGGAAGTCGACCCATGCATCCCGGGTGGGGCGGACGAGCGGGAAGTTCACTACCCGCAACCGTTCCACGGCGTCGGTGAACTCCTCGAACGTGAGCGAGATGCCGTCGGCCGGGTCGGCGTCCACGGGTACGTCGGCGCCGACGTGGCGGGCCAGCGTGGTGAGGCAGCTGAAGCCGCCACGCAGGCAGAGCCGCGCCGAGATGGCGCCGGGCGCATCGGGCAGCAGGGCGAGGTAGAGAGCGGCGGCGTCGAGGACGGCGAGCTGGGCGGTCACCCACGAGGCGAGAGGGCGCGGCGAGCGCAGGAACAGAAGCGTGAGGTAGGTGGCATGACTCTCGGACACGTCGGCCGACCAGCTCTCCCATTGCTCGAAGAGCTCGGGCAGCTTACTTACCGCCGACTCGCCCGTCCCCAGCCCGTAGTGGGTCCGGGCCAGGAGCTCGGGGCCCCAGGAGGGGACACCGGCTCGGGTGTCGAGCATCGTCACCAGCATCTCGCGCCGGTTGAAGGCGGCGTACAGGGTCGGCAGGTAGGCGATCTGCAGGGCCACCGTGCCGAGCCCGGCGAAGCCGGCCAGGATGTCGAGAGCCAGACTGCCCCCGCTGTGCGGGGCGACGATGCCGAGGGTGCTCAGGGACGACCCCGCTTGCTCGAATGCGCCGCCCAGGCCGGCAGATCCGACGACGGGCCACAGGAGCAGGGCGAAGCCGACCTCGAAGAAGGCGAGCCAGCCCACGATCTGGAACATCAACATCAGCGGTCCCTGAAAAGCGAGGATCCGGTCGCGTCGGTCGTAGTGGCGGAACCTGTCGGCCACGAAGGTGACGACGTGGCGAACGGCGTTTGGGACCATCCTGGCGATCCGGCTGCGGACCCGTCGTGGGACGACGACCGTGACGATCACGCTCCAGGCGGTCGCCACGACCAGGAGCCCCCCGGCCACCGCGGCAAGGTCCCGTCCGGTCGACATCGCCCGGGGATCCTACGGACTGTGGCCATACGCAGCCGTCCGGGCGAGTGCTTTACGGGGGCGGTCGGCTGCTCCAGTCGACGGCGATCCCCGCCTCGGCCACGACGTCGGGATGTCTCCTCAACCACTGGCGGGTGAAGGGGCACCACGGCACCACCGTCAAGTGGTCGCGGGCGGCCCGCTGCAGCGATGCCTGGACGAGCCTCCCGCCCACGCCGCGCCCACCGAGCTCCTCCGGTACCTCGGTGTGCAGAAGGACCAGTCGTTGGTCGTCCACCTCGTACACCAGTTCTGCCTGGGCGCCGTGGTCGTCGAGGATGAAACGGCTCTTGCCGGGAACGTCGATCACGGACGGCGCCTCGGCCGACACCGGCCGCTCTCCCTGGGTCCTCACGTCGAGCGGCCGGCCTTCGACAGGTTCAGGGCAACGGCGGCCTCGATGAGCCCCCTGAACGCCTTCTCGTCGATGCTGTCGCCTTCGTGGACATCGATGGCCCGCCTGACGTTGCCGTCGAGGCTCGAGTTGAAGAGGTGCGAAGGGTCCTTCAACGAGGCACCCTTGAAGAAGGTCAGTTTCACGGCGTTCTTGTACACCTCGCCGGTGCAGATACCGCCGTTGTGGGACCAGACCGGAGTCCCACCACTCGTCGGCTTCACCCACTTCCACTCCTCGACCACCTCGGGATCGGCCTGGCGGATGAGCGTGCGGAGGCGGGAGAGCACCTTGCCCCGCCAGTCGCCGAATTCCTCGATCCTGGCGTCGATCAGCTGCGAGGGCGTCTTTTCATTCTTCGGGCCGCTCTTGCCTGTCATGGCCCTCCAGCCGTCGTTCAAGCGTCGATCGGTCGCAGGATCGTATCCCTACGACGCGAGACCGCGAACTGCAGTCAACCGCTATCGGGTCAACCTCGTGGCAAGGGACGTCTCCGAAGACTTCACGTCCCTGTGACCCCGGTCCCCGAGAAGGTGGCGTAGCCGGCGGTACCCGCGTTCCCGGCAGCGCCGCCCGCGCTCCCACCGCCGTTGCTGGCGGAGGAGACGCTCACCGTGTACGTGGCTGTTCCGCCGGTGTAGGCACCGCCTCCACCGCCGCCACCGCCGCTCGTCCCGCCGTTGCCGCCGTCGCCACCACCACCGGACGCCAGGCCACCACCACCGCCACCACCGGCCCCGTCGGAAGCGGAGGTCTGGGTCCCACCACCGGTCCCCCCGGTGTTGGTGCCGCCGGTGCCGGTGCCGCCGTTCGATCCACCGGGGCTCTGGTCACCGGTGCCACCCGCGCCGCCGGTCTCGCTGATGGTGTACTGCGGGGTTCCGGTCGTCGTGACCGTCCCGCCGCCGCCGCCGCCGGCGCTTCCGCTGGTGGTGCCCGAGGTACCGGTGTCGGTGCCGGGGTTGGCCGTCGGGCCCCCGCCGCCGCCGCCGCCGGTACCGGTGGTGCTCTCGCCGCCACCACCCCCACCGCCACCGACGAGGACGATGGTCCCGGTCGGCGCACCGGAGAGGTAGATGCAGCTCGAGCCACCGCCACCCCCGCCGGCTTTGGCGCTGCCCGAGGACGAGCCGCTTCCGCCGGCGCCCCCGGCCGCGCAACCGCTGCCGCTGGCGCCCCCGGCGCCCCCGGTGTAGCTACTGCCGCCTCCACCGCCGCCACCCAGGATCACCGTGAACTGCGTGGCCGAACCGCTGTTCGGGAGCGTGATGGTTCCCGAGACCGTGCCGCCGGCACCTCCGGTGGCGCCACTGGTGCCGCCGCCGCCACCGGCTCCTTCGAGGGTGAAGGTGACCGAGGTGGTGCCGGCCGGGACGGTGATGGTGTAGGTGCCGGCTCCTGACAACGTGCACGGGCAGGGGAAGGCGGCCAGCGTTTCGAAGGTGTTGCCGCTGTTCGCGTCCCCCACGACCCAGGCGGCCGCCGACAGCGAGTGCGAGAAGGTGGCCGACAGGACGGGAACCAGAACCAAGGCCAGGACGAGCCTCGAGGAGGGCCGGCGTCGGGTTGGGCCAGACAACTCCGACCCCCTTACCCAGGCGTCGCTGGACACCCCGTGCCGGCGGGAACCGGATCGCGCCAGATCCACCTGAGGCCGACCACGGCCAGCCAAAGGGCGAGGACGGCCAACGCCACCACGCGCACCATGGGAAGACTCACGTCGCCGAGCATCCTCCCGACGCTCGGCAGGACCAGCAGCTCGTGGCCGATGCGGGCCGTCACCGGGACGTCCCACTGTTCGGTGACCACGTTGGCGTCACCCTTGGTCACGAAGTAGACGCGGTCGCCCGAGCGGCGCATCGAGATCACCCGGTGCGTCACGAGCTGCTGGTGGAGCTTCGGGTCCCGGAAGGTCACGATCTCCCCCGGCTGTACCTGCAGAGGCGACACGGACCGGTCGATCACCACGGCGCCGACGGCCAGCGTGGGGGTCATCGACCCACTGCGGATCGTCAGCGCCCGGTATCCCATGGCCGCCCCGGCCATCACGGCGCACACGCCGAGGATCACCACGGCCAGCAGCACTGCTCCCAGCCAGCCGACGAGGCGGGACCCCGTCGAGGTCAGAACGGACCTCCGCCTCGAGCGGATGGCCGCCCGACGCAAGGCCTTCCGGGTGGCTGTCGGTTGGTGATGTTCCATCGGTGTCGTGTGCGCCGTG
>DATHCF010000014.1:0-11556 GCA_035319705.1 Acidimicrobiales bacterium
GGGCCCGCAAGATGGCGTGGAAGTCGCGACGTCCGAAGGTGACGAAGCGTGCGGGGATCGGACCCTCGCGGCACGACAACACGTGGCCGGGGTCCAACATGGCCACGCTCTGGCCGTCCACCACCGCCACCGCCGGGCGCGGCTCGAGCACGGACAGGTCGATCCACTGCGCCGGCTCGAGGACGAGAGGACGGTCGAAGAGCATGTGCGGAGACACCGGCGTCACCACCAGGGCCCGCATGTGGGGAGAGAGGATGGGACCGCGCGCCGACAGGTTGTAGGCGGTCGAGCCGGTGGGCGTGGACACGAGCACCCCGTCTGCCGCGTAGGTCACGAAGGGCCGGCCCGCCACCGACAGGGCCACCCGCACGGTGTGGCCGGGCACGGTCTTCTCCACCACCGCCTCGTTGAGGGCGTGGTAGACGAGCTCTTCGGCCCCCGGGCCGCGGCGCAAGGTGACCTCCAGGGTCATGCGCTCTTCGATCTCGTACTGACCGGCCAGGAACCGCTCCAGGGCGTCCTGCAGTCCGGCCGGCTCGATCTCGGTCAGGTAGCCGAGCCGTCCCCAGTTGACCCCGAGGACGGGGACGCCCTTCACCGAGGCTGCGGTGACCGTGCGCAGCATGGTGCCGTCCCCGCCCAAGCTGACGGCCAGGTCGATGTCGGCGAGCTCGTCGAGCGCGGCGTCGGCGCCGGCGGACAACGCGCCGAAGGAGTCCGGCACGCGTAGGGTGCGATGGCCGCGCCCCTCGAGCCACTTCTCGGCGTCGGAGGCAGCACGGGCGGCTTCCGGGCGTTCGGGATGGACGACGAAGGCGACGACGGCCACGGTCTTCAGTCTCCGTGGGGGCTGTGACGCCCGGCCGGGTGGCTTGCCCCGGGGGACTCGGCCAATGCCTTTTCGATCAGGGCCGACAGCTCGGCCGGGCCCGGTCCACCACCGGCATGGGCCCGGACATGGAGGAGGAACTCCACGTTGCCCGCCGGTCCCAGAAGCGGCGAGGCCATGGCCCCCATGATGGTCGCTCCGGCGTCGTGGAGGGCGGAGCTGACGCGACGCAGCGCCTGGGCGCGCACGAGCGGATCGTGGACGAAGCCCCGGCCCCGGGTCACCGCCTGCCGGCCCGCCTCGAACTGGGGTTTGACCAGCAGGACGAGATCGGCACCGGGCGCCGCCAGGGATCCGGCCAGCACCGGAGCGACCGTGGCCAGCGAGATGAACGACAGGTCGGCGACCACCAGCTCGAACGGTCCACCGACAGCTTCTGCCTCGAGATGGCGGACGTTGGTCCGCTCCACCACCCTGACCCGGGGATCGGCGCGCAGCGACGGCGCCAGCTGCCCGTAGCCGACGTCCACGGCCACCACCCGGGCCACGCCGCGGTGCAGCAGACAGTCGGTGAACCCACCGGTCGACGCCCCGGCGTCGAGGGCGCGTCGCCCGGCCGTGGCGATCTCGAACCGGCGCAGGGCCGCCTCGAGCTTCTCGCCGCCGCGCGAAACGAAACGGCGCCGGGGACGGCGCAACTCCAGGGGCTCGCCGGTGTCCACCAGCCGGCCGGGCTTGTCGGCCACGGCGCCGGCCACGAGCACCGCCCCTTCTTCCACCAGCGAGCGCGCCTGCTGACGCGAAACGGCCAAGCGCCGACGCACCAGCTCGGTGTCGAGCCGGCGCCGGACCACCGGCGGGTCAGCTGCGCCGGCGAGCGGCGCTGGAGCCGGCTGCCTTCTTCTTGGTGGCGGCCTTGCGGGCGGGGGCGGCCTTCTTCTTGGCGGCGGCCTTCTTCGTGGCGGCGGCCTTCTTCGTGGCAGGCGACTTGCGGGCCGTCGACTTCTTGGCGGCGGCCTTGCGGGCGGCGGCCTTGCGGGCGGGAGCCTTGGTGGCGGCCCGCTTGGACGGCCGGGTCGGGGCACCGGCGCGCCGCGCCGCCCTTCCGGCCTTGTCGAGGATGTCGGCCACGCGCCGGGCCAGGTCGTTGATGTCGCCGAACCCGAGGTCGGACAGCTGGCGGCGGACCTCCTGGCGCACGGTCGAAGCGAAGGCCTCGGAGCGCTGCTTGCTGGTCCGCACCAGGTCCTCCACCCAGTCCCGGGCTTGGTTGCTCTCGACCTCGCCGGTGCGCATGAGCTCGCGCACCACCTCCTCCGCCCGGGAGCGGGTGATCTGAGTCAGAGCCATCGCCGCTTCGATGTACCGCCGGATACCGTCGTTCTGGGACATGGCAGCACGCTAGAAGGCCCAGCTGGTGCGAGCAAGGAATTCACCCCAGCCGGCTGGCCACCAAGGCGCCGAGGTCGGGCAAGTCGTGGTCGGGCCGTACGGCGAGCGGCTGTTGGCCGTTGCCGGTGACACCCGAGCGCACCAAGGCGAACGGCACCCCCAGCTGCCGAGCTAGCGCGCCGTCGGTGGAGGGCCGGTCCCCCACGACGAGACCGACCTTCGGCACCCGCCGGCGGATCAGGTCGGCCATGGGCTGGTGCGGTTTGCCGGCCACTTCCGCGGTGGCCTGGGCGGCGGTGGCCACGGCGGCCAGCAACGCCCCCGCTCCGGGCAGCAAGCCGTCGGGTGTTGGATAGGTGGCATCCTCGTTGGTGCCGATGAAGCGCGCCCCTCGTCGCACGAGGCGGGCGGCTCTGTCGAGCAGCTCGTAGTCGAAGCGCCGCGTGAGCCCCACCACCACGGCGTCGGCCGGGCCCTCGTCGACCACCGACATGCCCGCAACGGTCAGGGCCTCCACCACTCCGCCTTCGGCGCACGGGAACACGCGACTGCCGGGGGCAAGGAGGGAGGCCGCCGCCTGGGCCGAGGTGATCAGGTCCTCCGGCTCGGATTCGATCCCGGCGCGCCGCAGACGGGACAGCAACTGCTCCACGGTCGGTGCGGCGTTGTTGGTGGCGAAGACCACACGCGTGCCCTGCGCACGCAGGCGGATCACCGCTTCGGCCGAGCCGGCGATGGGCTCGTCGGCCAACCAGATCACGCCGTCGAGGTCGACCAACCATGCCCCGTCCGACATGCGGGAACCGGGCGTCCCCGCTGCAGCGGCCTGCTCCACCGGCCCATGTTCACACACGGACCTCACGTGCCGGCCGGGTGATGGCGTCCTGCTCGTGCGGCGGCAGATAGGAGCGCTGTCCGTAGCGGGCGCGCAGCTCGGCGGCCAGAGCGGGACGGCAGCCCTCGAGAAAGGCGAGGAAGTGCTCCTTCACCCCCGGACGGAGATGGAGGGCGATGGGCGTGACCGACGTGGCGCCGGCGTCGATGCAGGCGCGGGCCACCTCCTCCAGCTGTTCCGGCCGATCGGACCAACCCGGGATGATGGGGGCGACGAGCACCCCGGTCGGGATGCCCGCCTCGTTGAGACGCCGCACGGCTTCGACCCGTCGGCGCGGGTGGGGCGTGCCGGGCTCGGTCGCTTTCCACACCTCCTCGTCCAGGGTGCCGATGGAAAAGGCACAGCGAACCTCGGTTCTCGCCGCTGCCTCGGTGAGCAGGTCGAGGTCGCGCAGGATGAGCGTGCCCTTGGTGAGGATGGAGAAGGGGTTTCGTGCCTGGCCGAGTGCCTGCACGATCCCCCGAGTCAGGTGGTACTTGCCCTCGGCCCGTTGATAGGGATCGGTGTTGGTCCCCATGGCGATGAGCTCGCCGTTCCATCTCGGTGCGCGCAGCTCGGCACGGACCTTCTCCACCGCGTTCACCTTCACCACGATCTTGCGCTCGAAGTCCTCCCCCGTGTTCAGGTTCAGGTACTCGTGGGTCGGGCGGGCGAAGCAGTTGTGGCTGATCACGCCGTTGGCGATGAAGTCTCCGGTGCTGGTGGTGATGTCGTACATGGGTATCGATACCCCGAGCGAAGTGATAGATCTGACCCTCCGGGGAGGGCTGCCTTTTATGGCCCGGCCGATGATCGATCGCTTACGCGAGATTGCCGGGTCGACCGTGAGCAGAAACCGGAAGCAAGCCGACAAACCGCCGGTGAGGCGCACGTTGCGCACCAGGCGATCGGCACCCGATTTCCTGACCTCGATCTTGTAGGGAAAGCCGAAGTGGCGGAGTGACCCAATCAGCCATCCGAGAATGACAGGGTCCGTATTGGCGATGCGAAAGACCTGTCTGAGATAAGAGCCCTCTGCATCGAAGATGCCTGCAAGAAATCCCTTTCGCCATGAGTCCGTGGGTGTGTCCGGCCACGAAATGATCTTCCTGACTTCTTCGACGCCCAGTCGCCGGCCTGTGCCGATGGCGCTCATTTCCCTGCGCGTATCGCTACCGACGGCGAACAGGAATTCTTGTGTCCCGATGCCGAACTCGTCCAGGAATTCCCTCGTCCTCCGGATACCCTCCAGGTCGGCCAGGGGGAGACGGAACCCGTGCACTGTTCGCCCGTCGGCCCCACGGTACGAACCAAGGGTTCCGTCTCCTCGAATCATGCCGGTGAGGTATCCGCGCCGGTAGTCCGCATCGTGCTCCGGAGCGACAGCAAAAGCATTTGGCCCCAGAAGCGTGTTGTTGACGGTGAGAAACGGACGCTGATCAGGGCCGTGCTCGGCGCCGGTGACGTATTTCCAGCCACGCTTGCTCAGGAATCGATGGTCCTCGCTGCTGATCAGCTCCGAGCCATCATCGAGAAGCGTTCTGAAGGCGAGGCGTACCGTGGACCAGACGTCGATAACACTGGTGGCGACATATCGGCGATAGCACCCCTGCTGCGCCGTGCCGACGACCTGATCACCGACGACGAGCTCACGGATCGGCTTGGTGCGCCCGTCTGCCATCAAAACCGCCGTGTCTCCGGATACGCAGTAACTGCAGGAATGGCTGCAACCCCTGTAGGCATTGATGGTGTAGCGGAAGCCCATGCGCGAACCGGCAGGCACCGGGTTGATGATGCGCTTGGCGTTCACGTGCAGGAACTCGAGGCCCCGGTACTCGCCGATGCCCACGTGGCGGTCGAACAGCTCCTCGTCGGCGAACAGCGCCGGCTGGCCCCCGTCGTCCTCGGCCAGCCGCCAGCGAAAGCCCTGGCCGGGGCGGGAATCCGGTGCCGCCATGCCGCACACCCTAATCGAACATATGTTCGCCAGTCCAGGGTCGTGAGGCGTGCCGCCCCTGCCGCCCGAACAAGGGGGCGCGCAACAAGGCCCAGGGGCCGTTGGCGTTCCCCTGATGGACGGTCCAGGACCGGTCCGTCCTGCTACTGCCATTGCAGCCCGGCGTCCGCCAGGGCGAGGAGACCATGCGCAGGCTCAGGCTCGACACGCTGCTTCGCCGGCGACGGCATGCCACCGCCCTTGTCGTCGCTGCGCTCGCTGGCGCTTCGGCCTGTGCCTTCGTTGCCGCTCCCGCCGATGCCGCCGCCTACTCCAGCGACCAGTGGGGATGGCAGGTCGTCGGCGCGCAGACCGCCTGGCGCTACGGGACGGGAGCGGGGATCAAGATCGGCATCGTCGACACCGGCGTGGACCGCTCGCAGCAGGACCTGGCGGACAAGGTGGTGGCCGGCACCACCTTCCTGAGCGATCCCAGCTCAGGTTGTGCCGATGCCTCGCAGGATCCGAACGGCGCGGACGACAACGGACATGGCACCCACGTGGCCGGCATCGCCGCCGCCAGCGGCCAGTACGGGGTCACCGGCATGGCGCCGAGCGCTTCGCTGGTGGTGGCCAAGGTCCTCGACTGCGACGGATCGGGTGCGTATCAGGACGTCGTGTCCGGCATCGACTGGGCCGTGCAACAGGGGGCGAAGGTCATCAACCTCAGCCTGGGGGATGCCGCCATCGCCGGGATCGACACCTCCAACATCGGCGGCAGCCCGCTCGGCCAGGCGCTGCAGGCGGCCTGGAACGCCGGCGTGATCCCGGTGATCGCCGCCGGCAACAACAGCGACGGACCGGTCGGCTGTGCGGTGGGCTGCTTGGGCGACGCCAACTACAGCGGTGTTCCCGCCGTGGTGGTGGCGGCCACCGGCTCGCCCGTCAACGGCGAGACCGACGAGCTGGCGTCGTACTCCAACGGCGTGAACGAGGCCGAATGGGGCGTCGCCGCTCCCGGTGGGGACGATCCCAACGGGCCGACCACGCCCAGCTGTGGGGAGTACGACCAGTACGAGATCCTCTCCACCTACTGGGCGAGCGGCGACCCGACCGGCTGCTATGCCACCGACGAGGGCACGTCGATGGCCACTCCCTTCGTCACCGGCACCCTGGCCGACCTCCTCGGCCGCGGGCTGAGCCCCCTGAAGGCGGTCCAGGACCTGCTCGACACCGCCGACCACAACCTGTCGTGCGGCAGCGACTGCTCCGGCCTGATCGACGCGGCGGCCGCCATGCAGGCGGCAGCCACACCGGCGGCCACCCCGAGCAGCCGGGGAGCGACGTCCACCACCACCACCCCCGCCGCGCCGGCCGCCGCGTCCGCGCCACCGGTGCCCACCGGCACAGCAGGCCAGGCGCCCTCGTCGACCGCTCCGGCGGATCCCGCGCCCCCCACCTCCCCGCACCACACGACGCTTCACGTTTCCGCCCTCGGGGCACACAGCCCCGGCGGCGCAGACCAACACGGAAGCAGTGGCTGGTGGGTGGTGCTGCCCCTCGCCGTGGGACTGGCCGGAGCCGCTGCCCTGGCCATGGCGGGACGGCGGCGGTGGCCACCAGGGCGCCAGACGGCGTCTTCCCCCCCGCCGTCGACCTGACGTCCACGTCAGGCGGCCCGCAAGGCGGGGGCGGGCAGGTGGTTTCCCCATGAGCGATAGCCCCAGCCGGGGGTGTGGCGGAAGGAGGCGGGTGGCGATCCCGACTGGCGGCTCCGGCCGTTTCGTCATCACCCGAAGGTCGTTCCTGAAGGCGGCGGTGGCGGCCGGTGGCGCGGCCGCTCTTCCCTTGACCGGCGCCGGCCGGATGCTGCTCGGTCAGGTGAGCATGGCGTCGGACAGCGGCGCGCCGGAGCCGCTCACCGAGTGGGGCGGTCCGTTCTTCCTCCTCCGCGACTTCAAGGACCCCGCCACCGGAAACGTCCACGACCTGTTCGCCATCTCCGCTGCGCTGTGCGACCGGATCGTCCCGGCCGACGAGCTCGGTCCCGGGGCCAGCGCGGCGGGGGCGGTCAACTACATCGACGTCTTCATGGCGGCATTCGACGAGAAGCTCCTGAGCTCGGGGCTCGTGAGCACCTCGCCCATCTGGCTGAGTGGCCCCTTCAGCGGGCGCTGGCCCTACGGCAACGGCGCCGGTGACAAGAGCAGCAACTACCCCACCGATTCCTTCGAGGACAAGAACGGGCAGATCCAGTTCCTGGGCCTCACCCCGGCGCAGGCTTTGGTCTGGTATCTGCGCATCTACGGGACGTCGCCCGCGTCTTATCCGAAATGGGTGAGCAAGACCTGGGTGTCACAGGTCGAGTCGACGGCGGGCGCCACCGGCTCACCGCCGACCATTCCCGGCGCGCAGAATCTGCGGTCGCTCTATGAAGAAGGCCTATCCGCCTTCGACGACTGGTCGAACCAGAACTTCGGCACCGGCTTCGCCGTCGCCTCGAGTCCCCAGCAAGACGCCCTGGTGGCCCTGGCAGCCAACCCGGTCATCGGTGCCGCCTCCCAGAACGGCCTTCCCGGTCTGCCCGCACCACTTCCCAACCCGGTGCCGCCCAGTGCCGCCGCCGCGCTCTTCGGCACGGCAGCGCTCCACACACTGCAGGGGACCTACGGCCTGCCCGAGTACGAAGGCCGCTCCGACAAGGCCCAGAACGGCCAGGTGACGTGGGCATCGATCAATTACCTGGGCGACACGCAGCCGCTCGGGAACAGCATCTACGACGCCGGCCTGGACGAGAACGAGCCGGCCGAACCGGACAACGTCTATTCGAACGAGGGCTTCGGTTTCCCCGCCGATGGCAAGGACAAGCCCCGCGGCGCGTTCACCCCGACAGGCGCCTATCGGGAGTTCAGGCCCGTCTCCTACCCCGATCCGGGCTCGAGCGGTTCCCAGGCGGTCTCCGCCGACTTCTCCCTTCTGGTCGAAGCGCTCGAAGCAGCGGGGATGTACGTCACCAACTTCGGCGCAGCCGCGGCGCCGGTGCCCAGCGCGCAGCCCGCGCCGGCGCCGGCGCCGGCGCAAGGTGCCCATGTGGCGGGCACGCCGGTGTCCGGTACCGAGCCCGTCCCGGCATCGGCGCCGAGCGACGACGTGGGCGGGACGCAGGCGCCCAAGGCCAAGACGCCCACCACCACGGCACCCGGCACGGACCCGGGCGGCGTGAAGGTGCCCGACGTCAAGGGCTCGCTGTGAGCCAGGGAACCGCCATCGTGGTCGGCAGCGGAGCGTCGGGTGGCATGGTGGCCCGCTTCCTGGCCAGAGCGGGCTGGAAGGTGACCATCTTGGAGAAGGGCCCCAACTACTTCTCGGGCCTCGGTGGGCCGGCCTCGGGTGTCACCAACAGCTGGGCCAACGACGAGATCGGCTACGAGGCCCGCACGCCCCCCATTGGTCAGGACGTCACGCTCGAGCCCCGGTCGTTCCGCAACGCCGGGGCCGACAGCACCCTCGACGCGAACGGCGCCCTTCCCGACCGGGAGTTCGTGGGCGACGTGAACACGCTTCCCACCACCGTGGGCGGCGGCACCCTCCACTACGACGCCAAGGCGCGGCGCCTCAGAGAGATCGACTTCGTGGCCAATTCGGCTTTCGCCCAGGCCGCAGGAACGAGCCCGTCGGAGTCGGCCATCCCCGGGGCCAACTACGCCGACTGGCCCATGCAGTACCGCCATCTCGAGCCCTTCTACGCCGTGACCGAGGAGATCGTCGGCGTCCAGGGCCCGGCATCGGGAAAGCCGGGCGGCCCCATCACCAATCCCAACCCGTACGAGTCCCCGCGCTCCACGCCGTTCCCCATGCCCCCCGGCGTCGGCCAGCTCAACAGCCTCCTCACCTACTACGCGGCCAAGAGCCTCGGATACGGAGCGGCTCCCGTTCCCACGTCGATCGTCTCGAGGCCGTATCGGGGCCGAAGCGCCTGTGTGGACTGCGGCTACTGCCTCGACTTCGGCTGCCCGATCAACGCCAAGAGCGGTGGGGTGTGGCAGGTGAACGACGCCATGGCCGCCGGTGCCACCCTGCTGGCCAACACCAACGTCATAGAGGTCCTCTTCAGGTCCAACCCGGGTACCGGCCGTTACTCGGCAACCGGTGTCAAGTACATGGACACCGAAACCGGCACCACCGGCACCATGGGTGCCGACCTGGTGGTGCTGGCCAACACCCCCATCGAGGCCACCCGGCTCTCCTTCATGAGCCAGATCGGCGGGCCCGACGGCTTGTCGAACACCGATCCCAGCGGCCAGCTCGGACAGAACCTCATGTTCCACCTCCAGACGACCGCTCTCGCGGTGATGGACCACGAGATCCACTCCTGCCGGGGCCGGACCTCCACCCACACCAACGACGCCTTCTGGGGATCGGGGCCGAGCGCGGCGGACTTCGACCCCACGGTGCCCCGAGCCGGCATCTGCGAGATGGGTGGCAACCTGAACCCGGTGCAGGCCGGTACCGAGGTGGCTGCCTTCATGTACGGCCCGTCGCTCAAGACCTACATGAGCCTGGCGCCCTTCTCCAATCGCCTGGCGGCGTTCACCCTCCAGGGCGAGGACATGCCGCAAACCACGAACCACGTCGACCTCGACCCGCAGATCGTCGACGTCTACGGACAGCCGGTGCCGCGCATCACCTATCGCAGCCACCCCTACGAGCTGGCCGCCTCGGCGTACTACGCGCCCAAGATGCTGGAGGTGATGGAGGCCGTCGGGGCCCCAGGCACGCCGTACCCGGAGATCCACCCCATCTTCGCCGCGTCGATCAACACCACCCTGCCGCCCGTCCTGCCGGGAGAGGCCGACCAGGTGACCAGTCAGGCCACCGATCAGACCCCGTTCAACGACATCCCGGCCAGCCGCCACATCATGGGCACGCACCGCATGGCCCTCACCCCCGACGGCGGACCGTGCGATCCCTACGGGCGCTACTGGAACTTCGACAACCTGTACCACGCCGGTGGTGGGCTCTATGTCACGGCCGCCGGGGCCAACGTGACCCTCACCATGTGGGCTCTGGCCTACTGGGTGGCGGCCGCCATCAACACCGGCATCTCCTACGGCTCGGGCATACAGACCAGCTACGCCTCGCGGGACGTCGACGACAATCTGAGCAAGCTCACCGCCCAGATCGGCCGCTACGACCCCGACACCATGATCGGCGACCTGTTCAACACCGGCCGCTACCCATACAGCACGTTCGGCTCGCCGTAACCGGATCGGGGCTGGCCGGAGCGAGGACCACCAAAGGCGCTGCGCCGGTCACCCCTCAGCGGGATGACCGGCGGCTGCCTTGCCACCGCCGGGGTGCTCGCCACCTGGTCAAGAGGAGAACCCGGCGGCGGGCTCCGTCTTGCGGAGTGCCGGAGGCACGATCCGAAGAGCGTCAGCCGGGCCGAGGCGGGCGGCGTGCCACGTGGTCCCTGGTCCGTAGCATCCCGCTCATGAGCAGTATCGAAGCCGGGCCCGAGCCGCTGCCGCCGGCCGGCGGGCTGCTCCTGGTGCATCACTCGAGGACGGGGAGCACAGACCGGCTGTACCGGGTGGCGCTCGAGGCCGCCAAATCGGCGGTCGCCGAGGTGCAGGTGGTGGCGCGTGACGCCTTCGAGGCCGGACCGGACGACGTGCTGGCGGCCGGAGGCGTCCTCATGTGCACCCCGGCCCGCTTCGGCTATATGTCCGGAGCGCTCAAGGACTTCCTCGAGCGGATCTACCACCCCTGCCTGCAGGGCACCGCCGGACTGCCTTATGGCCTCATCGTGAAAGGTGACACCGACGTGGATGGCGCCATCACCAGCGTCGAGCGCATCGTCGCCGGCCTGGCCTGGCGCCGGGTACTGCCGGTGCTGGCCGTGGTCGGTGCCATCACCACCGCCCACCTCGAAGCAGCGGCGGAGCTCGGCGGCAGCCTGGCGGCCGGCCTGGAGGCCGGCATCTTCTGACGGCTTCTCCTCACCGTCTCCGCGATGCCGGGAGCCCGTACTTCCCGACGGCGCGGTCAGCCCACCGGGGTGGGCTGCCGGAGCTCGAGCCCGGCCGCCCGGTAGACGGCGTCGATCACCGTCATGTTGGCCAGGGCGTCGTCGACCCCGGTGATGGGAGGTATGCCGCGCAGCACGGCGTCGGCGAAGGCCTGCAGCTGGAACTCGTAGGTCGGCCGCCTGGTCACGTGCTCGGTCCGCCGGCCGCCTCGGCCGGAGACCCGGAGCCGGTGCATCATCTGCGGCGCCATGGGGTTGAACGCCTCGATCCTGCCCTCCGTGCCCTCCACCGTGAACCCGGCCCGGATCAACTGGGCGGAGAGCATCGAGCAGGTGGTGCGCCCGCTCGCCCCACCGGGGAGCCGGTACTCGGCCTGCATGAAGCGGTCGACCTCGGGCGAGCGCAGCCGGGCCCGGGCCGAGGCGACCTCGGGCTCCGCACCGGCCAGGTGGCGGAGCATGTGGACGGTGTAGCAACCGGCGTCCATGAGCGA
>DATHCF010000015.1:0-2145 GCA_035319705.1 Acidimicrobiales bacterium
GCATGCACGACCCGGTGATGCCGTGGATCCCGAGGACGAGCTCGGGGCCCGAGCCGAAGCGGGCCACCCGCAGGGACCCGCCCGCCACGGCGACGTCGAAGAAGGCGGTCTCCACCACTCGAGCTCTACGGCTGCGAACCGTCGCGGTGGCGCTCGGCCAGCGCCAGCAGGTCGTCCACGATGCGGGTGAGCTCGAAGTCCTTGGGCGTGTAGACGGCGGCCACGCCCTTTCCCTTCAGGACCTCGGCGTCCTCGGGCGGGACGATGCCCCCCACCACCACCGGGGCGTCCACCCCCTCCCCCCGGAGGCGCTCGATCACCTCGGGCACCAGCTACAGGTGGCTGCCGGAGAGGATGGAGATGCCCACCACGTCCACGTCCTCGTCGCGTGCCGCCGCCGCGATCTGGGCGGGGGTGAGGCGGATGCCCTGGTAGATCACCTCGAAGCCGGCGTCGCGCGCCGCCACGGCGATCTGCTCGGCGCCGTTGGAGTGGCCGTCGAGCCCGGGCTTGGCCACGAGCAGCCGGGGCGGGCCCCCGAAGCGCTCGGCCAGGGCCTTGGCCCGCGCCAGCGCCGCGGCCAGCTCGGTCCCGCGGTGTCCCACCCCACCGGAGACCCCGGTGGGCGCCCGGTACTCGCCGAACACCTCGCGCAGCGCCCCGGCCCACTCGCCGGTGGTGCCCCTGGCGTGCGCCAGGGCGATGGTGGCCGGCATCACGTTGGCCGACTCGTCGGCTGCCGCTCTGCGCAGTTCGTCCAGGGCGCGCTGCACCGCCTCGTTGTCGCGCCCCCGGCGCCACTGCTGCACGTCGGCGCGCAGCTGCGCCTCCACCGCCGGGTCCACCTTCAAGATCGTCGACGCGCTGCCGGCCGCGGACGCGCTGCCGGCCGCACCACCGCCGGCCCCGCCACCACCGCCGGCCCCGCCACCGGCCGTGCCCCCACCGTCCAGCAGCGGCGAGGGCTCGCCCTCGGTGAAGCAGTTGACCCCGATCACCTTGAGCTCGCCGGTCTCGATCCGCCGTACCCGCTCGGCCTGGCTGGCCACGAGACGCGCCTTCAGCTCGTCCACCGCCTCGAAGGCGCCACCCATCCCCAGCACGTCCTGCAGCTCGGCCCAGGCCGCTTCGCACAGCTCGGCCGTCTTCTTCTCCACCACCGGCGAGCCGTCGAGGAGGTCGCCGTACTCGAGCAGGTCGGTCTCGTACGCCAGGATCTGCTGGATCCGAAGCGACCACTGCTGGTCCCAGGGCCGGGGCAGGCCCAGCGCCTCGTTCCACGCCGGCAGCTGGATGGCCCGGGCCCGGGCCGACCGCGACAGAGTGACACCCAACGACTCGAGCACGATGCGCGGGACGTTGTTCTCGGGCTGGGCTTCGGTGAGCCCGAGCGAGTTCACCTGCACGCCGTAGCGGAAGCGGCGCAGCTTCTCGTCCTCCACCTCGTAGCGCTCGGCGCAGATGCGGTCCCACAGGCGGGTGAAGGCCCGCATCTTGCAGGTCTCCTCCACGAAGCGGATGCCGGCGTTCACGAAGAACGAGATGCGTCCCACCACCGCCGGCAGGTCCTCCGCCGGCACCTTGCCCGACTGGCGTACGGCGTCGAGCACGCCGATGGCGGTGGCCAGCGCGTAGGCGAGCTCCTGTTCGGGCGTGGCGCCGGCTTCCTGCAGGTGGTAGCTGCACACGTTGATGGGGTTCCACTTGGGGACCGCCCGCAGCGTGTAGGCGATGGTGTCCACGATCAGCCGGCGGCTGGGACCTGGAGGGAAGATGTAGGTCCCCCGCGACAGGTACTCCTTCACGATGTCGTTCTGGGTGGTTCCCTGCAGCCGCACAGGGTCGACGCCGGTGTCCTCGGCGTGGGCCACGTACAGCCCGAGCAGCCAGGCGGCGGTGGCGTTGATGGTCATGGCGGTGTTCATCTCACCGACCGGGATGCCGTCGAGCAGCTGCTCCATGTGGCCGAGATGGGCCACGGGCACGCCCACCTTGCCCACCTCGCCCGCCGCCTCGGGGGCGTCGGGGTCGTAGCCGGTCTGGGTGGGCAGGTCGAAGGCGATGGACAGCCCGGTCTGGCCCTTCGAGAGGTTGGCCCGGTACAGGGCGTTGGAGGCGGCGGCCGAGGAGTGGCCGGAGTAGGTG
>DATHCF010000016.1:0-6365 GCA_035319705.1 Acidimicrobiales bacterium
CTCGAGCGCACCGGCTTCAAGGTGGACGACTTCGACGCCGTGGAGTGCAACGAAGCCTTCGCCTCCATCGCCCTCATGTGGGCGCGTGCCTTCTCGCCGGACCCCGACCTCTTCAACCCACGCGGCGGGGCCATCGCCATCGGCCACCCGCTCGGGGCCAGTGGGGTGCGCATCATGACCACCCTGCTCAACCAGCTCGAGTCGAGCGGCGGGCGCTACGGTTTCCAGACCATGTGCGAGGGTGGCGGACAGGCCAACGCCACCGTCATCGAGCGCCTGGCCTGACCGGGCCGTCACCCGCACCGAGCGCCATGGACTTCACCTTCTCGCCGGAGCAGGACGAGTTCCGCCAGGCCGTCCGCACCACGTTGGCGTCCGAAGCGCCCTCGGCCTACGTGCGGGCCATGATCGACGACCCCGTCGGGGTCACCGCCGAGCTGTGGGCGACCATGGCCGAGCTCGGCTGGCTCGGGGTGCTCGTGCCCGAGTCGGCGGGCGGCTTGGGCCTCGGCCTGCTCGACGCCGTGGTGCTGCAGGAGGAGCTGGGCAAGCTGCCGTTCCCCGGCCCGTTCGTCTCCTCGGCACTGGCCGCCACCTCGGCCGCCGTGCGCCTCGGTCTCGACGACTTGCTCCCCGACCTGGCTGCCGGCCGCGCCCGCGGCACGGTGGCGGTGGAAGAGGGCGGATCCGGCCATCCGCTGCATGCGCTTCGCACCACGGCCAAGCCCGACGGAGAGCTGTGGCTGCTGGCCGGGACCAAGCCGGTCGTGTTCGACGGGGCAGCTGCCGACTGGGCACTGGTGGTGGCCGACGAAGGCGAGGGGCTCGGCACCTTTCTGGTGGAGCAGCCCGCCGGCGAAGCCGTGGCGGCCCTGGATGTCACCCGGAAGCTGGCGCGCCTGTCGCTCGACGGACGGCGCGCACGGCGGGTAGGGCCTCCGGGCGACCACAGTGCCGTCTGGCGGCGGGTGATCGACGACGTCGGCGTCCTTCTGTGCGCCGAGCTGGTCGGCACGGCCGAGCGGGCGTTGGAATTGGCCGTCGAGTACGCCAAGGTGCGGGTGCAGTTCGACCGGCCCATCGCCACCTTCCAGGCCATCAAGCACAAGGCCGCCGACATGCTGCACCACGTGGAGCTGGCGAGGGTCGGCACCCACTATGCGGCATGGGCATCGGACACCGAAAACGGCGACCGTGAGCGGGCCGTGGCCATGGCCAAGGGATACGCCGCGGAGGCGGCCGTCGAGGTGACGGCCGAATCCATCCAGATCCATGGTGGGGTCGGCTTCACCTGGGACGTGGACTGCCACCTTCTGTACCGGAGGGCCAAGCAGGACGACCTGTTGTTCGGCTCCCAGGGCTACCAGCGCCGGCGGCTGGCGGGACTGCTGCTCGACTGACCGAGGATGGCCTGGGTCGACGTCACCAGCCGGGTACGGGCGATCTGCATGTCGCTTCCCGGGGTGACAGAACGGTTGAGTCACGGCTCGCCGGCCTTCTTCGCCGGGCGCCAGTTCGTGATGCTCTGGCCCGAAGGCCACCACGACCACGACTTCCCGCACCTCTGGTGCGCCGCCCCCGAAGGCGCCCAGGAACAGCTTCTGTCCGCCTCACCCGGCCGTCTGTTCCGTCCGCCCTACGTGGGCTCGCGCGGGTGGCTGGGGGTGCGACTCGACGAACGGGTGGACTGGGTGATGGTGGAGTCACTGTGCGAGGAGGCGTACCGCACCGTGGCGCCGGCCCGACTGGTGGCCGAACTCGATCGCTCAGCGCCGTGAGCGATCCCGCCACCGCGGCGGACGGTTCACCGGTTCGTCGGACGGTAGAGGCATTGCCCGCCGCCCGAGGCGTGCAGTTTGCCGCCCGGTGACCACACCCGTGCGGTCCATCCGAACAGGCCGCGGGTGGAGAGCGGTGCGGCTCCGTCACACAGGAGCCACTCCTCGCCGGCGGCCGGCTGGTGGAACGCCACGCTCAGGTCGAGCGTGGGTGCGGTGAACGGCGGCTGGCTCCAGGCGTGGCGCCGGTGCGCAGAGGGCCAGCTGGGGAGGTCCACCAGGATCACGTGCCGCGCGGCGTCGACCCACGGATCGCTGAAGGTGGGTGTCGGCTGGAAGCGCAGCCACTGCCGCCACACCGCGGGGCGCGGTCCCTCGGGAGGCCAGACCGGCTCGAAGTCGATCGGCTTCGACTCGAGGTTCTCCCAGAACCGGTAGGGGCGCGGCGCGTCCTCGGGGACGAGCTCGTCCATGCCGGGCAGCTCGCCCGGCATGGGCACGGCCGGCGCCACCGTCTCGTCGTGCTCGAGTCCCTGGCCCTCGGCCGTGCTCCACACCATGGCGTCGAGCACCGGGACGCCGTGCTGGGACAGCTCGACCCGCAGCGATGTGGCGGAGCGTCCCGTTCGCCGGGTGGTGACGGTGATGTCGACGGGCTCGAACCGGGCGACGCCGAGGTAGTGGCAGAAGAACGTCGCCGGCAGGGGGTGGGGACTCACCGCGCCGGCGGCCCGCAGGGCACAGGCGGCCACGTACCCGCCCATCGGCCCCCAGATCTCCCAGTCCTCCTTGAGCACCGCCCGGAACCGGCCGTCGCCCAGCGAGTCGAGCGCGGTGTCCGCAGCCAGGTCCCCCACGGCCACACATCCTCGACCCGGTCCTCAGACATCTCCAATCGGGCGCACAGCCTGCTGCCATGGCCGGGCGGCACGCTTCCATGGATGGCCGCCTCTTCGACACTGCTGCTTCCCAGCGCAGCCGGGCGCGAAGCGCCCGAGACCGCCCGCACGTCCCCTCCTGCTCCCGGGCGGGTCGGCGCCCTGGAGGTGGTGCTCGCCCTGGCGGGGTTCGTCGCCCTCTGCGTGTTGGTGCTGACCAAGGCCCCCCGGCTGCTCGAGCCCGACGACCTCGCCTACCGGGCGTCGATCCTCGCCCTGAGCCACGGGCGCCTGGTGCTCAGCACGGCCCAATACCAGGCGCTCGGGCGTCAGCTCTCCTCGACCGGCGGCATCGCCCAGTGGGTCCATCTGCCCAACGGCTACTGGATCAGCGAGAAGAACCCCGGCTATCCGTTCTTCGCCGTCGTCTTCCAGCTCCTCGGCGCGCTGCGCATGGCGCCGCTGTTCTACGGCGCGCTGGCCTGCGTGGGGCTGTTCGCCGGCGCCCGTCGCTGGCTCGGGCGTTACGGGGGCACCTTCGCCGTCCTGCTCTTCTGCGGCTCCGGCGCGGCGATCACCTTCGCCTGGCGGGCCACCATGCCCACCTTCACCGACGCCTCGCTGATCGCGGCGGGAGCAGGGGCGTTGCTGTGGGCCGTGCTCGCCACCGACGCGCCCGGCCGCCGGCGCTTCGTGGCGGGCCTGGCCGCTTTTCTGTGCCTGGAGGCGGCGACCTTCGTCCGCTACACCGACGTCGTCGAGCTGGTGGTGGCGGTCGTCGCCGTGCTCGTGCTGTTCCGCTCCGCCCGCCTGCGCTGGCGTTGGGTGATGTGGTGGATGGCCACGGTGGGTCTCTTCGCCGTCGGCGTGCTCGGCTTCGACGCCTTGGTGTACGGAGCGCCGTTGCGCACCGGCTACGGCGCAGGGGAGATCACCTTCTCGTGGTCGGCCGTAGCGCCCAACCTCGAGCACATGCCGCGGCTGCTCGTCGAGTCCATGCCCATGGTCCTGCCGGCGGCCGCCGCCGCGCTGTGGATGGCCGCCCGCCTGGCGGGCAGCCGACGGGCGGATGCCGACCCCCTCGAGACCTTCCGGCGCCGGCGTGACGGCGCCGTCGCCGCCGGCCTGTGCGCCGGGTGGGCGGGGATCTGGGGCCTCTACCTGGCCTACACCTGGACGGTGCAGCAGGTGGGGGGCGATCCGGTGCATGCGGTGCGCTTCTACCTGCCCGCCCTGGGGCTCGTGGCCTTGCTGGGCGCCTGGCTGATGGTGCGCCTGCCCGGCGCGCTGTCATGGCCCGTGGTGGGCGGGCTTCTCGTCCTCGGCGTGCTGTCCTTCCATGGCATGGCCGCCGCCGCTGCGGTCGGTCCGGGTTTCGGCTCCGGTGGTCCGGGTTTCGGCCCCGGTGGCGGTCCGGGGACGGGGCCCCCCGGTGGCGGGCCTGGCGCCGGCCCACCCTAACGGCGGGCGAGCCGGGGGAACAGATGGCGCCCGAGATGGGCGGCGAAGTCACATGCCAGCTCCGGTGACATGTCAGGGTCGGTCGACGGTGGGTTCGGGAGCCCCGGCGTGTGCCGAGCGTGCTCGTAGAGCCCCTCGCACAGGTGACGGCCTATGGTGCCGAGCGCGTGTCCGAGCTCGAGCCGCTCGGGCTGGAAGGCCGGTACGGGCAGGGGCTGCACCTCGGGCCACGCGTCGGCGGGGCGCGGTTCCGAGCGCGACAGCAGATGGTCGAAGGTGGCCGCCGCCGTGTCCCGTCCGCTGAAGGGCGGACCGAGACCCCACACCTTGCGCAAGGTGGCGATCAGCGAGGTGTGGCGCATCTCCTCGGTGCACAGCGTCTGCGGGTCGGTCCAGGCGGAGACCATCACCGCCGGCACCCGGTAGCCCGACCGGTCGAACCGAAACCCCAGCTGCCCGGGTGGTCCGCCGGGATCCGGTGGGGGAACGGCTCCGGGAGGGACGTGGTCGTAGGTGCCTCCCGGCTCGTCGAAGCCGACGAGAAGCAGCGTGTTGAGGGCGTTCGATCCTGACGTCGCCGCCCCCGAGCGAACCGCCCGGTAAATCCTGGCCAGAAAGGCCTCGCCGGCCAAGATGGACGAGGGCGGGTCCATGAGCACGTCCACACCGATGAGCAGGGCACGGCCGAAGGCCGGGTGGTAGTCGCAATGACCGGCCAGCAGGTTGGGCTCGATGAGCGAGAAGTCGGGCAGGGTGCCCTCCGCTGCATCGCCTTCGAACTCGGCGAAGGGGACGAAGTGCGTGGCGAATCGCTGGCGCAGACGCTCGAAGTGGATCATCCCCGTGAACGACAACGGATCGGGTTCGAGCACGTAGACCTTCCAGGTCTTGCCGTGCTGCTCGAGGCGTTCGAAGATCGTCTCGGCCCGGTTGTGGCGCATGAAGTTCGTCATGGGACGGTTGACGACGAAGCCCGACGAGCTGGCCGCCGTCCAGAACGACCGGTTGGCCATGGTCTGCGAAGGCACCTCGCTGAACCAGTGGTCGAACACGCAGAAGGACCGGGCCAGTTCGCTCATGACCGGTAGCTGGTCGGGGCCGAAGCCGGTCATGATTTGGCGGTACTCGTCGTAGGTGGGCTGCCGGCCGAGCTCCACGGTGAGAAAGCTCACGTAATCGGTGACGAAGCCGTCCATGGTCGGCTGCTGGCCCGGGTCGGGCGCGTTGTAGGGGGCGACCATCTCGGTGGCGTCCTTGAAGCGGTTCGCCTCGTCGAGGCGGTTGAAGAGCTGGGTGTTGGTGTGCTGGTACTCCTCGCCTGGGTCCGGATCGGGCGAGTCCATGGTGGGGGACACGCCGTAGGGGACGACCTGTCGCTCGGCACCGTGCTCGGCCCACGCCGGGATGGGATTGGAGAGGTCCTTGCCCACCACCCCTTCGAAGGCGGGCGCCTCCCCCGGTCGGTAGAGCCGGCCGAGGAGATTGTCGAAGGAGCGGTTCTCGAACACCACCGCCACCACGTGGTCCATGGCCTGGCTGCGGTCGGGCGCCACCGCCGTAGCATCCCTCATCAGCAGGCGTCACTCGTCGACAGGAGGTGCCGTGGGCCTCGGTGAAGCGGCGCCTGCACTTGCAGGCGGTGAGCCGCCGCCGCCGGCCAGCCGCGAGCCCACTCTGGAGACGTGACCGGGAAGCGGGTGGCCGACCAGCTGTTCGGCCAGGGCGCCGGCGGCGAGCAGGCGGTCCAGTGACACCCCGGTGCGGACCTGCAGGTCGTCGAGGAGGGCCACGAAGTCCTCGGTGGCCAGGTTCCCGGCCGCCGACTCGGCGAAGGGGGAGCCGCCCAGTCCCCCGACCGAGGTGTCGAAGCGGCTGACGCCGAGCTCCATGGCGGCATAGGCGTTGAGCAGCGCCGTGCCGCGGGTGTCGTGCAGATGGAGCCCGATGTCGGTGCCCGTGGCGGCCAGCACCTCGGACAGCACCCGGGGGGTGGCCATGCCGGTGGTGTCGGCCAAGGTCAACGCCTGCGCCCCCGCCCGGCGCAGGCGCGCGGCCAGCTCCGCCACTTCGCGGGCGGGGATGTCGCCCTCGTACGGCGAGCCGAAGGCGCAGGAGACCACGGCGTCGACCGGCACGCCGGCTTCCGACGACCGTGCGCAAATGTCGGCGATGGCCTGCACCGACTCGTCGATGCTCATGTGCACGTTGCGACGGTTGTACTCCGGCGAGGCGGCGATGGTGACGGTGA
>DATHCF010000017.1:0-7817 GCA_035319705.1 Acidimicrobiales bacterium
CCGGGAAAGAGTGGTGAGGGGCATTGACGACTGCCTTTCCGCTGGTATCCTGAGTAAGCGGAAGCTTCCTCCGGATACTATACGGAGGATGCCTCCGGTTAGCAAGCCCCTTTGGTGGGATCCGAGGAACATGCCGGTGACCAGCCCGAAGACCGCCAGCCCGCCAAGCGGCGACGGTGAGCGCGACGCCCAGGGGCGGCCCATGCGGGCCGACGCCCGCCGCAACTACGACCGCCTGGTGGCCGCCGCACGGGAGGTGTTCGCCGCCGAGGGCGAAGCTGCCTCCATGGAGGCGGTGGCCCGCAAGGCCGAAGTCGGCGTGGGGACGCTGTACCGGCATTTCCCCAAGCGCATCGACCTGGTGGAGGCCGTCTACACCACCGACGTGGACGATCTGGTGCGCACCGGCGAGCGGGCGGTGGCCGAGCTCGAGCCGTGGCCGGCCGTGGTCACCTTTCTGGAGGCCTTCGTCCGCTACGCCCAGAGCAAGCGCACGTTCCTGAACGAGCTGCGCGAGGCCTTCGAGAAGAATCCCGGGCTGAAGAGCGCCAATCGTGAGCGGATCGACGCCGTGACCGATCTCGTCATCCGCCGTGCCCAGGACGCCGGTGCGGTGCGCACCGACGTCGACGGCGCCGACGTCACCCAGCTGATCAGCCCGATGTGCACGAGCCCCACCATCACCGAGGAGCAGAGCGCTCGGCTGCTGCCGATGATCCTCGACGGGCTGCGGGCCACCGCCCCTGCCACCAAGAGCTCCTAGCTCGGCGCGGCGCGGAGCTGGTCCCGCAGCACGAACTTCTTCACCTTCCCCGAGGCGGTGCGCGGCAGCTCGTCGACGATGCGCAGCTCCTCGGGCCACTTCTGGCGGGCCATGCCGGTGAGTTCCAGATGTGCCCGCATCCTGTCCAGATCGACAGGCGGGGCACCATCGAGGGGGCGTACGAAGGCGCAGGCGTGCTCTCCCAGGCGCTCGTCGGGGGCGGCCACCACGGCGACCTCGGCCACACCGGGCATGCGCGACAGCGCCTCTTCGACCTCCAACGCACTGATGTTCTCGCCACCTCTGATGATGACGTCCTTCTTGCGGTCGACGATGCTGAGATATCCGTCGTCGTCGAGGATCCCGATGTCCCCGGTGGCGTACCAGCCTTCGTGGTCGAAGGCAGCGGCGGTGAGGGCCGGCTCGGTATAGCCGATGCAGCAGTCGGGGCCGCGGCTCAGGATCTCGCCGCGTTTGCCCGTCGCCGCCTCGTTCCCGTTCTCGTCGACCAGTCGTAGCTCGACGCCCAGAAGCGGATGGCCGTCGGTGTGGTTGCGCTTCTCGGCTGGCTCCTCGTGACGGGCACCGGTGGTCGAGGGATGCTCGGTCGAGCCGTACGAGCGCACGGCCGAGATCCCGAGCGACTCCATGCGCTCGGTCACCGCCGCCGGCACGGGCGAGCCACCCAGGCCGATGCGGCTCATGAGCTTCAGGTGGGCCGCTCCGCAATCGGGATGGTCGAGCAGGCTGGTGAGGAAATAGGTGGCGCCGCTTCCCGAGGCCAGGCCGTCCTCCAACATGGCTGCCAGCACGGCGCCGGGGTCCCAGATGTCGATGAGGTTGATGGGATCTCCTCTGTGCAGCGGCAGGAGCAGGCCGCTCAGCATGCCGATGGCATGGCCCACCGGCGCTCCGACCAGCAGCGGGGGATTCCCCTCCTGCATGGAGCCGAGCTGGCGGATCTCGAAGCCGATGGTCCGGTGCGAGTGCACGACGCCCTTGGGATCGGCGGTGGTCCCCGAGGTATAGGCCACGAGCGCCGGCTCCGACGGGTCGACAACGGCCGGCTCCAGAAGCGGCTCGGCGTCGAGCAGGCGGTCGAAGGGCACCGCCCACGGCGGGAACGGCCCGTCGCCCACCACCGCCACCAGCTCGAGGGCGGCGGCGTTGGCGCGCAGCTCGTCCAAGGATGCGAGGTAGTCCTGATGTCCGAAGCGATCCGCCGTCACGAGCGCCCGCACACCGGTGCGCCGCAGGATGTAGCCGACCTCCTTCGGGCCGTAGAAGTGGACGATGGGCGTGACCACCGCGCCGATCAGCGCAGCCGCCCAGAAGCTCACCGCCGCTTCCACCCAGTTGGGCAGCTGGAAGGCCACCACGTCCCCCGCCCCGATGCCGCGTGCCTGAAGGGCGCCGGCGAGCCGGCGCGCACGCGCCAGCACCTCGGCGTACGTCCCCACGTACGGCCGTCGGTCCGAGCGGATCTTGAAGGTGAGCGACGGCCGCGCCTGCACCGACCGGGTGAGGATCTGGCCGAGCGACTCCTCGCGCCAGAAGCCCTCCTCGACGTATCGCTGTGCATCGTCCACCGGAAGCGAACGCAGTCCCCACTGGCCGTGTGGCCGGCTGTTCGGAGCCGATGGCATCTCGGCCTGCCGGCTGTGACGCCGCCGCCCCGACGCTGCCGCTACGGAGCGCCGAGGGCAGCGACGGGTGAGAAGGCGACCGGCATGGACTCCAGCCCCACGATGAAGTTCGACTCCCGCAGTGGCAGCGGACCCTCCGCGCGCAAGGCCAGGTCGGGAAGCCGCTCGAGCAGACGGTCGACCATGGCGACCAGCTCGGCCCGGGCCAGGCGCTGGCCGAGGCACAGATGGGCGCCGAAGCCGAAGGCGAGATGCTCGTTCGGGCTGCGCCGGATGTCGAAGCTGTCGGGATCGGCGAACACCCTTTCGTCACGGTTGGCCGAGGGGTACAACAGCAGCACGCAGTCGCCGGCTCGGATCGTCCTGCCGTGCAGCTCCACCTCGGCGCTGGCGGTGCGGTTCATGTTCTTGATGGGGCTCACCCAGCGCAGCATCTCCTCCACCGCCGAGCCGAGCAGGCTGCGGTCCGACCGCAGCGCCTCGAGCTGCTCCGGGTGGCGTAGCAGCGCCTCCATGCCGCCGCTGATCACGTGACGGGTGGTCTCGTCGCCCCCGATCAGGATGAGCAGGGCCTCGTGCACCAGCGAGTCGACGTCGAGGCGCTCGCCATCTGCCGCCCCGTTGACCAGCGCCCCGAGCAGGTCGTCGGAGGTGCCGCGCCGGCGCCGGTCCTCGATGTGCCGGCGCACGAACTCGTCCCACTCGACGAACGCCTCGGTGGCCCGCTCGAGGGCGCCGGCAGTCGGCGAGCCCTGCGACATGAGCATGGTGTCGGACCAGTGCAGGAGCCGTCCCCAGTCCTCCTCGGGGAATCCCAGCATGTCGGCGATCATGACCAGGGGAAGCGGTGTGGCGATGTCGGCCACCAGGTCGCAGTGTCCGTCAGCTGCCACCCTGTCGATGATGGCGTCGCAGGCGCGGGTGATGCGCTCGCTGCGGGCCGTCACCGCCTGGGGGGTGAACCCCCAGCTCACCAGGCGGCGGCGCCGCCGGTGCTCGGGCGCGTCCATGTCGATCATCATGGGAAGGGCGATGCCGGGACGCGATCCCTGGGCGCTCGAGAAGCGGCCGGGATCCTGGCCGATCGCCCGCACGTCCTCGTAGCGGCTGATCCCCCAGATGCCGTTTCGTTCGTCGTAGTAGGCAGGGGCATTGGCGCGCATCCAGGCGAAGGCCGGGTACGGATCCGAGACGTAGAAGGCGCCGGCCAGAAGGTCGATCTCCGGGGCGCTGGTCGTGACCGTGGTGCTCACCGTCCACCCCCTCCGCCGCTCATCATGGCACGCCGGTCATCGGGCTCGAAGGCCGATGCGGTCGGCCAGCGCCGAGAGCTCGTCGAGGGCGTCGTCGATGGCCGGTTCCATGGCCGTGGCCACCAGGCGGTCGACGCCCATGGCGGAGGTCTTCTCGATGGTCCGTTCGGTGATGGAGGACGCCGGCGCGCTGATGGTGATCTCGAAGCGCTCGCCGTTCCGCCCGTGGTCGGCGACCTGGCGGCGCACGTCCTCGATGGCGCGGCGCAGATCGTCGCCACCGACGCCGAGCGGCTGCCATCCGTCAGCGCGGCGCGCGGCGCGTCGCATCGACGCCGGACTGTGGCCGCCCACGTGGATGGGCACGCCGCCGGGCCGCAGAGGCTTCGGGTAGCTGTGCGCGTGGTCGAAGCGTACGAACTCGCCGGCGAAGCTCGCCCCCTCGGGGCTGCAGTCCGACCACAGAAGGCGCATGGCGTCGATCGCCTCGTCGGCGCGCCGTCCGCGACTGGCGAACTCGGCGCCGCACGCCTCGAGCTCCTCGCGCATCCAGCCCACGCCGACGCAGGTCCGCAACCGCCCGCCCGAGAGCACGTCCAGGGTGGCGAGGCGCTTGGCCAGTACGACCGGATGATGGGCCGGCAGCACCAGCACTCCGGTGGCCAGGCCCAGCGTGGTGGTGGCCGCCGCCACGAAGCTGAGCAGCTCGATGGGGTCCGGGATGGCGCAGTCGTCGGCCAGCGGCATGCGCCCGGACTGCGCATAGGGGTAGCGGCTCGTGTAGCCGGACACCACGAGCGGATGCTCGATGGCCACCAACGACTCGAAGCCGCACGTCTCGGCGTGCCGGGCGTAGAGAACCATCCAGCGCGGGTCGGCGCCCACCCCGAAGCGCACCGGCGGCAGGACGGCGACCTTCACGGTCGCGCCCGGCCGGCGAGCGACATCCCCGGCCCCGTCATCGGTCCGACACGGCCGGCCATGATGGCACGGCGCCCGCCTGTCGAGACGGCCCCTGGCGGCCGGCGGTAGCGTGTTGGCGACGCAGGGGACGGGGGCCCGCGCCCGCGCCGGGTCGGAAGGACCGCTTGGGGCATGAGACGTGGCCAGCGGAGTTCGCAGAAGGAACCGACGGACCTCACCGTTGTGGCCGTCCCCTTCTACTTCGCCACCATGGGTCTCGAGTACCTGTGGCTGCGCCGCCGGGCCGCCACACGAGCGCCTTCGGCCGGGGACTACGAGCGGCGCGACACCGTCGCCAGCTTGACCATGGGCGTCTGGAGCCTTCTGGCGCCCGTGGTGTCGCAGCGCCTGCTGCGCCCGGTCACCCCCGGCCGGGGCCGCTTCGCCCGGACGCTCGTGGCCGGGGCGCTCGCCGCCGCGGTGGCGACCACCGCCGCCGACGTGCTCGTGCGCCGGGCCAGGGCCCGGCAGGCGGTCCTCCCGCCGTCGTCGAACGGCTCCTCTGCGGTGGTCACCGACGAGTCCCCCACGGCGCTCGAGGAGCTGGCGCGCAAGGTGGCGGCTGCCGGCGGGGTGGCGACGGTGGTGGCCGGGGGTCTCGTGGTGACCACCTTCTGGAATTCGCGTACCACCCCGGAGCGGCTGTGGCGCAGGCGTCTCGTCCGGGATCTCGGCACCGGCCCATTGGTGGTGCTGGCGGCCATCGCCGCCTGGGACTTCGTCTACTACTGGGACCACCGCTTCATGCACTCGAGCCGCTACATGTGGGCCGTGCACGTGGTGCACCACTCGAGCGAGCACTACAACCTGTCGACCGCCCTGCGCCAGCCGGTGGCCGAGGCGCTCGGGACCTTTCTGCCCTTCGGCGCCCTGTGCCTGTTCGGGATCCGCCCGTCGTTGGTCGAGACGGCGCGCGGCGTCAACCTGCTCTACCAGTACTGGATCCACACCGAGACCATCGGCCGGCTGGGGCCGGGCGAGGTGATGCTCAACACCCCGTCACACCATCGGGTGCATCACGGCTCGAACAAGCGGTATCTCGACCGCAACCACGGCAGCATCCTCATCGTGTGGGACAAGCTGTTCGGTACCTTCGAGCCCGAAGACGAGCCCGTCGTCTACGGGCTCACCAAGAACATCGGAACCTTCAACCCGCTGCGCATCGCCTTCCACGAGCACCTGGAGATGCTGGGCGACGTGTCGAGGGCCACCAGTTGGCGTGAGCGGCTGTCGTATGTCGTCCGCCATCCCGGCTGGCGTCCCGGGCAGCCGCCCGCCGTTGTCCGAGACGACCGGCTCGGCCTGGCCGGCGCACCCGAAGCACCCGATGCACCCGAGGTACCCGGCGAGACCGGCGGGACCGGCGAGACCGGCCTACCGCTGACGGTCACTGGCTGAGTGAGGACACACAGGCGCTGAGCAGCGACAGCGCCGGGCCACCGGAGCCGGTGCCGATGGCGGGCACCGACGGGCAGACCGCCGCGTCGTGCAGGGTGTCCACGTCGCTGCCGACATGCGCCAGGATGTCGGCCTCCTCGTTCTGGGCCGAGACCAATGAAGCCTGGGTGGCCGAGATGGTCGCCTGCACGGCGGCGGCGTGGGCCTGGGCCGCCCGCACAGCGGCCTGGGCCGCCCGCACGGCGGCCTGGGCCTCGTCGTAGAGCGTCACCTCGTCCTTGCTGTCCACGCCTTCGTAGAACTGTGTCAACAGCTGGCTCGAGCTCTCCGCCTCGAACTGGTCCAGGTTGGCGATCTTGTCGAGCGAGGGGTTCGACGTGTAGTCGTAGACGGCCAGCTGTTGCAGCTTCTGCTGGGCGGCCTGCTCGGCCACCACCGCCGCCTGCTCGGCGGACAGCGCCGCCTGGATGGCCTGCCCGGCCACGACCAGCTGCTGCTGCTCGCCGGCCAAGGTCACCTGGATGGCGAATATGTGCGACACCTGGGCGTTGTACGCGTTCACCGAGCTGGAGGTGTCGTCGAGCAGGGGGATGGCTCTGCTGGCCGGTGGGTCGGACCGCTCGGCGATGAGCGTGGCATAACAGAATTGACCGTTCTCCGGCGCACACCACGGCGTCTCGTTCACCGTGCTCAGAAAGGTGGATGCGGGCTCGGAGCCACCGGCCTGCAGGGCCACCTGGATGAGGTTCATGTTGGGCTGCTCGATGGTGGCCACGGTGGCGGCGCACCCGGCGGCCCAGTCGATGAAGGAGGGGAACCCCCTGCCGTCGACGGAGGCGGGCAACGGGTTCCCGGAGCCGTCGGTCGAGCGCATGGTGTTGAAGGGGTTGTAGCTGTAGTCGTTGTCGGTCGACCCGCCCTCGGCGATCTGCCATTCGTCGAGATCGGCCACGTTGGCGGCGGTGGCGGGAGCGCCGAGGTTCTGGAGCAGGCACAGCTCCCAGCCGTCGGGAAGTGCCCGGGACCCCGATCCGTCGGCCACGGCGCCGGGCGCGCCCGCCCCCACCGATGTGGTGATAGCGCCCAGAACGGCCACCACCGACAGCACCAAACGACGACGGAACGGCATGGCGGAAGCGTCGAGGCTATTACCCGCGGCCGTGCGGGCGGAGGCGGATCTCAGTGACGGCGGCGGCGGAGCCGACGCAGCACCCCGCGGGGCGGCTCCTCCCAGCCGGTGCTGTCCTTGTGCTCGCGCATGATGTCGTCCGAGGCGGCCAACCAGCGGTGGAATCGCTCATCTTCCTCTTTATCGGCCACATCGGGCCGCAACTCGAGGGGGGGGAGGACCCGGGATCTTCCGGGACGCGGCATGAAGGGCATGACGGTTCGGTTTCCTTGTGCGCATCGGGTGGACACCGGCACCCCCCCCGCCGTTGGCTCGCCCGACTCGCCGGTGTCGAAACGTGAAGCCCTCACCCTAGCGGCCTGTCGTCGCCGACGAAAGAAAAAAGTCCGGCTACTGCAGTTGCGATGTCACCCGTTGCAGCCGGCATCGAGCCAGTGCTACGAGGAGTAGCGGGATTTTCCTATTCGGGGAACGAGAGCGCGCGAAAGGTGTCCTCCATTCCGCCGGCCAGCACCTCCACGTCCGGACAGCGGTCCCGATCGGCGGTGATGCCGACGGTGAACTTCCCGTCGTAGGAGAGCGCCGCCACCCCTACCGACAGGTTGCCGGCGATGGGCACGAGCGGGATGGCCTCGAGCATGCGCGCCCCCATGGCGTACAGCGGC